>JAAYVT010000714.1 GCA_012517025.1 Phyllobacteriaceae bacterium
CGCCGAGACGATCTCCAGATAGCCGAACGGTGCCAGCACCGCCGCCGGCGCGTAGCCGAAGGCGGTGACGATCATGCCGTGGGTGACGTAGGAGAGCACGCCGATGCCGCAGAAGATCACCCACCCCCAGTCGTTCGGCCACACCACCGGGCGGTCGAGCAGGCCGGCGGTCGACGTCGCCGCGAGCACCACGCCGAGCGCCACCGTCCCCGACAGGCCGGCGGTGAACTGCACCGCCGTCAGGCTGCCCTGGCCGGACAGCCGCCGCGTCATGACGTGATAGCCGGCGAAGGTGAAGGCGCCGGCGAGCGGCAGCAACGCGGTGGCGCCGAACTGCTCGAAGCTCGGGCGGATGATGATCAGCGTGCCGAGGAAGCCGACGCCACAGGCCGACCAGCGCCGCCATCCCACCGTTTCGCCGAGGAAGATCGGCGACACCGCCGTCAGGATCATCGGCTCGGCGAAGGCGATGGCGAGCGCGTCGGTGAGCGGCATCGTCGCGATCGCCGAGAAGAAGAAGAGCGAGGTCGCCGCCAGGAACAGGCCGCGCACGAAATGGCCGGCCGGCTTCGGCGGGATCAAGGTGCGCGCCTGACCGATCGCCAGCCCGATCAGGCCGGAGACCAGGAGTTGGCCGACGAAGCGGGCGAAGGCCACCTCCACTCCCGGCATCTGTCGGGTGAGCAGCTTGGCGAGCACGTCCATCGACGGCACGATCAGCATCGCCACCGTCATGACGGTGATGCCGCGCACGATCGTGCCGGACTTCGGGGGAGGGGACACGGTCACGCGAAGGCCTCGGCGAGCGCCCGATCGAGCGCGGTTCCCGGAGACCGGGACGTGAGCACCGCCCGCGCCTCGGCGCAGTCGAGGTGCATCTGCGCGACCAGATCGGCGACGCTCGGGAACTTCGCCTCGGCCCGGAGCCGCGATACGAAGGTCACTTCCGCCGCCTTGCCGTAGAGGTCGCCGGAGAAGTCGAAGACGAAGGTCTCGAGCACCGGCGCGCCGTCGTCGAACTGCGGCCGGCGGCCCCAGTTGGCGACGCCGTCGCGCACCACCCCGTCGACCGCGAAGGTCACCGCGTAGACGCCGTGCGCCAGATCGCAGTCGTCCGGCAGGCGGATGTTGGCGGTCGGAAAGCCGAGATCGCGGCCGCGTCGGTCGCCGCCCACCACCGTGCCCTCGACGAACCAGCGATAGCCGAGCAGACCGGCGGCCTCGGCGAGGTCGCCGGCGGCGAGCGCCGCGCGGATGCGGCTCGACGACACCGTCTCGCCGTCCTCCGAGGAGAACGGATCGACCACGTCGACGGTGAAGCCGTGGCGGCGGCCGGCGGCGTCGAGGAACGCCGGCGTGCCCTCCCGCCCGTGCCCGAAATGGAAGTCCCAGCCGATCGTCGCGCCGGAGAGGCCGAGCCGGCCGACCAGCACGTCGGCGACGAACGCCTCGGCGCCGAGCGCGGCGAAGTCGGCGTCGAACCGGCACACCACCAGCCCGTCGAGGCCGAGCGCCCGGACCAGCCGGGCCTTCGCCTCCGCCGGCGTCAGCCGGAACACCGGCCGGTCGGGAGAAAAGAAGCTGCGCGGATGCGGCTCGAAGGTGAGCGCCAGCGTCGGCCGTCCCGCCGCCTCGGCCCGATCGAGCGCCGCCGCCAGCACCGCCTGATGGCCGCGATGGACGCCGTCGAAATTGCCGATCGCCACGTGCGCGCCGCGCAAGTGGTCGGGGAGCGGCCGGGCGAGGTCGAACGTCGAGAGCGCCGGCTCGAGGTGGCGTCGTGAGTGATCGGGCATCGGAACCGGTGGAAACGGGAGGGGTGGTCGCAGACGAACCACGGGAGAGCGATCGAGGCCCGAACCTGCCGCGCGACGGCGGCGGGGTCAAGGCCGACGCGGTCCCGGCTCCCCCGCGCGCCGCGCCGATCGAATTCGTCTCCCCGAGGCGAGGTCGGCCGCGTCGACCCGCGAAGAGAAACGACGGGATCGGCGAAGTCGAGACGCCGCTCTCATTAACCGAATGTTCGAAACTGCGGGCTAGATTGCCTCGAAGGCCGGAGATCGCCGTCTCGATTTCGTCGAGACGGGGAAAACCGGTGGCGGCAAAAGAGAACGTCTCACTCGCGGACGTCGCAGCTCGTTTCGGAGTACCCACTCATGGCGCTGGACCTTACGATGCCGGTTCTGGTGGTCGACGACTACAAGACCATGATCCGGATCATTCGCAATCTCCTCAAGCAACTCGGATTCGACGACGTCGACGAGGCTTCCGACGGCACCGAGGCGCTCGGCAAGATGAAGGAGCGTCGCTACGGTCTGGTCATCTCCGACTGGAACATGGAGCCGATGACCGGTTACGAGCTGCTCAAGCACGTTCGCGCCGACACCGGCCTGTCGAAGACCCCGTTCATCATGGTGACGGCGGAATCCAAGACCGAGAACGTCATCGCCGCCAAGAAGGCCGGCGTGAACAACTACATCGTCAAGCCGTTCAACGCGCAGACGCTGAAGGGCAAGATCGAAGCGGTGTTCTCCGATTGAGGTCGGGCCTTCGACGGCGTGAGCATAGGGAAGTCTCGTCGGGATCTCTGTCGGGAAGGGACCACGCGATGGCGCCGGTGCAACCGGAGCAACTTGCCGAGATCGTCTCGTTTCTGCGCCGTGAACGCGGGGACCTGTCGCTCGACGACGTCATGACGCTCGCCGAGCGCATGGCCGAGACGTTGGACGAGACCGTCGCGCGCGTCGACACGCTGCTGCACGACGAATTCCGCTCCATCGTCGACGAAATCGCCGTGCTGCGGCGGGAGATCGGGGCGTTTCGACCCGGCCACATGCGCTTCGAGCGGATCCCGGAAGCCGGGCGCGAGCTCGATGCGGTGGTCGAGGCGACCGAAACCGCGACCAATGCGATCATGGCGGCGGCCGAAACCATCATGGCGGCCGATGCGAGCGATCCGGACGCCTACAAGGCGCTGGTCGACGAGCAGATGATGGCCGTCTTCGAGGCCTGCTCGTTCCAGGACATCACCGGCCAACGCATCCGCAAAGTGGTGCGCACCCTGTCGTGGATCGAGGATCGCCTGGCCAAGCTGGCCGAGACCTTGAAGATCGGCGAGGACGCCCAGTCTCCGGAAGCGGAGACCGAGGACGAGCGGCGCATGCGCGAGCTGATCCTGCACGGTCCCCAGCACACCGGCGAGGGCGTCAGCCAGGACTTCGTCGACGACGTCTTCTCCAGCAACGATCAGGACGACATCGACGCGCTGTTCCGCTGAACGGAGCCGATGACGATCACGGCGACGGACGCGCCCTGCGGGGCGCGGCCGAGCTTCACCGTACGCCGGTGCCTGGAACGATGCGGATCCCCGGACGCGGCGGCGCCTCTTCGGCGGCGGGAGTCGATCGCGTCGGCGTCGGCTTGCGCGCGCCGGTTCCCCCGGCGAGCGGTCGCGTCACCGCACGGGCCGGCTCGCCGCGCGGTTCGCCGGCCGGGGCTGCTTTCGCGGGTTCCGCTTTCGCCGGCTCGCTCGGCGCAGGCGTCGGCGCGGGCATCGGCGTCGCGGCGGCGGCGCGGGCGAGCGCTCCCCCGGACGAGCGTTCGACGGCGGTCGCATCGACCTTGATCGGCCGCGGTGGCGCGAACAGATTGCCCTGCCCGAGCCGCACGCCGTAGTCGAGCACGTCGATGACCTCGGCCTCGCGCTCGATGTGATCGGCGATCAGCTCCATGCCGAAACGGCGGAAATAGTCGGTGAGATCGACCGGGTGGATGTCGGTGCCGAGCTCGTCGGCCCGGTGCAGCAGCCGGTCGGCGGAGATCTTGGCCCAGCGGAAGCCGCGATCGGCGAGGTTCTGGAAGCTGATCTTGAGATCGCCGACCTGATCGATCGAGAAGCGGAAGCCGAGGTCCTTCAGCGCCCGCATGCCCTCCTGCTCGATCGGCCCCATCGCCCGCACCGAGGCCTGCGGGAACTCCAGCACCAGCATGTCGGAGAGATCGCGGTTCTTCTCCATGAAGGCGAGGAAGTCGCGGAAGAAGCCGGGATGGGCGAGGCTCGCCGAGGACAGGTTGAGGAACACGCCGACTTCCCGCGACCGCTCGGCGAGCCGCCGCAGGATCGCCACCGACTTCAGCAGGATCTGCTCGTCGAGCGCCGCCATCAGGCCGCGGTTCTCGGCGATCGGGATGTAGTCGGAGGGATGGATCGGCCCGCCGCTCTCGTCGCGCAGCCGCGTCAAGGCCTCGTAGAAGCGCACCTTGCGCTGCGGCAGCGCGACGATCGGCTGCAGGTGCAGATCGATCCGGTCGGCGTCGATCGCCCGCCGCACCAGCGCGAGGAAGGCCTCCTCGTCGAGATGGGCGAAGCGTTCCGGCACCAACGGCGAGCGAGCGCCGCCGCGCGCCGCCGGCCGCGCCGTCTCCGTGACGGGCGCGCGCATCGCCGCGGGAGTGCCGGCCCCGTCGCGGCCGATCAGCGCGCCGCGGGTCTCGGTCAGCTGGACTTCGAGATCGGCGACCGCCTCGATCACCTGTCGCGTCAGGGTGCCGATCACTTCGATCTCGGCCACCATCTGGTCGAGCTCGTCGCGGCGCCCCCGCGGTCCGCCGTCCTCGAGCGCGGTCAGACGGCGTTCCAGCGCGGTGACGTCGGCGGTGACCTCGCCGAGCCGCCGTCCGAGCGTGCCGATCCGCTCCGCGTCCTCCGCCGTCCGTCGACGCCGCACCGTCGCCCAGCGCGCACCGGCCAGCCCGAGGAACACCGCCGCGACGATCTCCGTCGTCGCGGCCGCCGACGCCGCGAACTGCCAATGCGCGATCGCGCCGGCACAGCCCGCGACGATCGGGATGCAGATCGCGATGAACAGATCGGCGAAGCGACGCATACGGTGAATCCGAGGCGACGCGCGGGCGTCGCGAGGCAGGCTCGATGCGCCAACATGCCTGATTCACCGTTCCGTGGCCAACCGCCGGACCGGCCCGCGAGCCTCTCCGGCGAGGTTTTCCACGGAAGGAGAGCCGTGCCGGTCGCCGAGGCGTGATCGCGGCCGACCTTGACCCGCCCGCGGACCCCATCCCAAATGATCTCGAAGAGAAGATCGCGCCTGCCGCGCGGTCGTGGAGATTGCGACGATGATCACTCTCAAGGTCGAGGGCATGACCTGCAACGGTTGCGTCCAGTCGGTGGAAAAGGCGCTGAAGCGGGCCGATCCCTCGGCGTCCGTGAAGATCGATCTCGACAGCGGCCGGGTCGATCTCGACGGTGCCCTCGATCGCGCCGCCGCCAAGCAGGCGATCGAGGCGACCGGGTTCGACGTCGTCGAGTGACGCCGAGCCCCGCGAGGTTTCGACCCGTTCGAAACCTCACCGGCCGGGGATGAGACCCGAGGGAACCTCGGGGCGACGGGCGCGTTGCAACCAGGTCCGCGGCGGTGCATGAGTCGCCGCCGTCGTCCTCGTTCGGATCCCGCCCGCCGATGTCCTTCCTGCGCCTCTATCTCCGTGCCGTCTCGCTGGTCGGCCCCGACCGCGGCCTCGCCCTCGGTCTCGCCTTCGCCGGCGTCGTGTTGGCGTTGCTCGGGTTCGCCGAGCCGATCCTGTTCGGCCGCGTCGTCGACGCGCTGACGCACGACCGCCCCGCGATGGGGCTGGTCGGCCTGTGGGCCGGCCTCGGCTTCCTCGGCATCGCCGCCGGCATCTTCGTGTCGCTCCACGCCGACCGCCTCGCCCACCGCCGCCGGCTCGAGGTGATGAAGTCGTTCTTCGAGCACGTCGTCCAGCTGCCGGCGTCGTTCCATTCCGAAGAACAGTCGGGCCGTCTGATCGCGGTGATGCTGCGCGGCACCGATCACCTGTTCACGCTGTTGCTGTCGGTCTTCCGCGAGCATCTGACGGCGATGGTGATGCTGGTGGTGCTGGTGCCGGTGTCGCTGTGGATGAACGCGCGCATGGGCCTGCTGCTGATCGGGTTGATGGTGGTCTACGGCACCCTCTCCGCCCTGGTGGTGCGCAAGACCCGCTTCGGTCAGGAACGCGCCGAGGCCTATCACTCCCAGCTTTCCGGCCGCGTCGTCGACGTCATCGGCAACGTCTCGGTGGTGCAGTCCTTCACCCGCCTGCAGGAGGAGGCCCGCGCTCTGCAAGGCATCATGGGCAACCTCATCGCGGCGCAGTTCCCGGTGTTGAACTGGTGGGCGCTCGCCTCGGTGCTGACCCGCGCGGCGGCGACGGTGACCATCGTCTCGCTGTTCGCGCTCGGCACCTCGCTGCACGCGAAGGGCGAGATCACCGTCGGCGAGATCGTCTCCTTCGTCGGCTTCGCCGGGCTGTTGATCGGCCGTCTCGATCAGCTGACGCAGTTTCTGTCGACGCTGGTGTTCGAGGCCGCCGGCATGCGCCAGTTCTTCCAGGTACTCGACAAGACCTCGACCCTGATCGAGAAGCCCGGCGCCCCGCCCTTGAAGGTGACCGCCGGCCGCGTCGTCTTCGACCGCGTCTCCTTCCTCTATCCGAACTCCACCTCCGGCATCTTCGACGTCTCCTTCGTCGCCGAGCCCGGCGAGACGGTGGCGATCGTCGGGCCGACCGGCTCGGGCAAGTCGACCGCGCTCGCGCTGCTCCAGCGCGTCCGCGATCCCGACGCCGGCGCGATCACCGTCGACGGCCAGGACCTGCGCGACGTCACCCTCGACAGCGTCCGCCGCTCGATCGGCGTGGTGTTCCAGGACGCCGGTCTGTTCGATCGCTCGATCGCCGAGAACCTGCGCATCGGCAAGCCCGACGCCACCGACGAGGAGATCCGCCGCGCCGCCCGCCTCGCCGAGGCTGACCGCTTCATCGAGGCCAAGCAGGGCGGCTGGGACGCTCGCGCCGGCGAACGCGGCCGCGGCCTCTCCGGCGGCGAACGCCA
>JAAYVT010000715.1 GCA_012517025.1 Phyllobacteriaceae bacterium
CGGCGTGGGCGTGGCCGTCGACGTCGACCAGGGTCGAGCCGTGCGCTTCGGCGACGAACAGCGGGAAGGGCAGGCCCCAGTCGGTCATCCAATGCAGCGGCACGCCGTCGTGCCAGTGCGCGCGCGCCTCGTCCGCCAGCGCCGCCGACTTGCGTCGGCGGGCGACGTAGGCGGCACGATCGCGCGCGACCAGCGCGGCGAGGCGCGCGAGGTCGACGCCGTGGCGGACGGCGGGCGGGCACGAGGACGTCGGGGAACCGCTCATGATCTCTCCTCTGCGACGGACCGCGCGACTGTGCGGGGCGGGCGAGGAGATGGCAAGGCGGGTCATTTCACCAGCAGCGCGACCCCGGCGAGGACGAGCAGGCAGACGAGCAGGACGGCATCGAAACCGGCGATCGCCGGCAGGCGGGCGAGGAGACGAACGCGTTCGGACATGAGATCATCTCGGAGAGGAGGAGGTCGCGGGAACGACGGCTCTCTTCTGCACGAATTTGGTGACGGCGACGCGAACGTCGGCGAACCTGAGCGGGAATTCGTGGCGTGCCGCGACGATTCGTCGGCGATGCGGTCGCTTCCTCTCGCCGGGATCGGGACGACGGCACGAATTCGGAGGAGACGGCGATGGTCACGGAGTCCCCCCTGACGGTCGGCCCGCCGACCGCCGTCTCGGCGAGCGGCCTCGACACCGCGACGCTCACCGCCGGCCGCATCGTCGAGGCGCGCATCACCGCGCTCGCCGGCCAGATGGCGGTGCTCGCCAGTCGGCAGGGGCCGCTCGAGATCGATCTCGGCACGCGGGCGGCGGCGGTCGGCGATCTTCTGCGCTTCGAGGTCAAGGCGGTCGACGGTGGCGACGGGCAAACCCGGTTGATGCTGGAGCTGATGCCGCAATCGGCGTCCGCCGAGGCACCACCGCCGGTCACGGCCTCGGCCGAGCTCGCGCGGCAAGCGCTGGGGCAGGCGGTGGCGAAGGCGGCGGTCGGACAGAGCGGCCTGTCGCCACTGTTCGCCGCCCTTTCCGGTCTCGCCGCCGCGCCGCCGGCCAACGTGCCGGAACCGGTGGCGGCGTTGATCGGGCGGCTCCTGGACGGGCGATTGGCGGCCGGGGCGGCGCCGACGGCGGCGAGCGTGGCGACGGCGTTCCGCAACTCCGGTCTGTTCCTGGAGGCGAAGACGGCGCTTCCCTCCGCGACCCCGGCGGCGGGCGAGGATCTCAAGGGCCTGCTCGGGCGATTGCGCGAGGCGTTGACCGCGTGGGTGGGACCGCCCCCGGGAAACGATCGCAGCGGTGCGACGGCGGCGGGACGATCGGCGGTGCCGGGCACTCCCGCGGCCGCGGCGGCGAGCGGCCGAGGCACGTCGGAAGGAACCGTGGTTCCGGAGCGAGCCGCGTCGATGCGGCCGGGCGAGGCGACGCCGTCGGTCGGTGGTCTGGCGGTGCGGGCGGCCTACGGGGCCGGGACCGCGGTGCGGCCGACGCCGACCGTCGAGACCCGGAGCGACGCGCCCGCCCGTCTGGCGGCGCAGGCCTACGGCGCAGCGCCGGCCGGCCGTGCGGCGGTGATCCCGTCGCTGGCCTCGAC
>JAAYVT010000716.1 GCA_012517025.1 Phyllobacteriaceae bacterium
AGGGGCGGAAGGTATCGACATTGAAGATGGTGACCGGCTCGTCGTCGGGACATCCGCCACGCGACAGCCCCTCCATCACTGTTTCCGCCTGTCCGCGCGTCATCTCCGGCAGCACCACGACACGGGCGTTCGCGATGCCGAGGGCATCGCACTCGCGACGTACGAAGTCGGCCGTCCCCTCCACGTCGCGAACGACGAATAAGAACCGCTGATCGCCGAAATAGGCGGAGAAACTGCCCACCGCGTGGCTGAAGACGGTGCAATCCCCCAGGGGCAGCATGAACTTTGGCTTCCGATAGCCAGCTTTCGTGAAGCGGCTGCTCAAACCGACCATGGGAATCACTATCATTTCCACCCCTATTTCTTCGCAATGACGGCCGTCGCCCCCCGACGATCCGCCGCCGCTTTCGCATTATCGCATAAAGCGCCGTCGTGCTTGAACCGGCGTCCGATGGGAAACCGTCGGACGCCGCCGTCGTCAAGCCGACACGAGCGCACCCGCCCGGGCGCCTTCAGCCCCGCCGTCGAGCACCTCTGTGAGGATATCATGGAAACGCCGCGCCGCAGCGCTCCAGGTGTACTTCTCCATCGCCTTTCGGTGGCCAGCGTCGCCCATGGCCCCGGCCCGCGCCGGATTCTCCAGCAGAGTCCTCATGGCGGCGATCAACTCGTCCGTGGTGCCGACCAAGATGCCGTCCTCGCCGTCCTCCACCAACTCGCCGAAGGATAGACAACGTCGATTGGCGATGACGGGTCGTCCGCTCATCCACGCCTCCACGATGACGATGCCGAAGCTCTCGCTGGTGCTCATTGTCACCAAGCCGACGCAGCCCGCCAGCGCACCAAGCATAAGCTCGCGGCTGAGGCGGCCATAGTAGTGGACGTCGCGGCCCTCCACCGGCTGGCGGTCCTCGTCGGGACCGATCAGCACGAGGTCGACGTCGCCCCCCCGCGAGACCACCAGTTGCTGGTGCGCTTCAATGATTGTGCGATAGCCCTTGGAGGCGGTCTTGCGGCCGAGCACCAAGAAATAGGGCCGGTCGCTGCCGCGGAAGTCCCGGAACCGTTCCAACTGCGTGCCCCGCGCCAGATACTCGGACGGATCGATGCCGCCGCCAGCGATGACCGGCGCGTTAATCCCTCTCTTGGCGAAAAAGTGCTCACTAACCCAGTTCGAGAAGGACAGTACAGCGTTCGCCTTGGCGAAGCTCTCATAGTACTGGCGCCAGTGATAGAAGGCATCGTCCACGTGGTAGTGCGGCAACAACACCAAAGGCACTCCGGCGTCGCGCACGGCCCGCATGACGTCGACGGTGAGACTGAAGGGAATCCCTTGCACCAGCACGACGTCGTACCGGCCGACGGACGCTCGCACATACTCGACCAGCGCGGACGAGCGCGGGCCGCGCACGGTGAGGAATGCCTCCTCCGCGGGCTCCGGGCGCTGATCCGTCACCGTCGCCAGCGCGTCGATCCAGGCGGACGAATCAACCTGCCGCCAAAGCGTATCGAAGCCCTGATCCAGCGGTACCGTCCGCCACACACCCTGCCGGCCCGGCAAGACTTCGAGCTTCTTGAGAAGGAATCCCAGGTCGCGGGGATCCTGAACGCTGCCGCGATTCGTCCTCAACCGCAGGCTGACGATCTGGCTCCGCCCAAGCGAAAGCGCCAGCTCAAACAAGAAGTTGTCCCGTAGCGTCACACGCGTCGGCGGCTCGTCATCGATCTGGACATCCATGTCGAAACTGCCGGCGTGCCAACCGGACACGCGCAGAGCGGAGACGTCCTGAGCGACGTGGATCTCGCCCTGCTCGCTGGACCAGCGTTGAGTCACGCCGTCGTGAATCTCCACATCGTACCAGCCACCCAACAGGCAGGAGGTGGGCATCGTGGCCGCGCCCAGACGCCCCAGCGCTCGCCTTTCGGCCATCAAAACCTTCCACAGCCGTTCCACGGTCGTCGACATGACCTCGTCGCTGAGGGGGTCCGATGGAAACAGCCTCACTTCGCGCAAGAAGGGCGCGAACAGCTGTTCCGGCTTCGTGTCGGTGGTCTCGGATGCCGAGGCGAAGTGGAATGCGTTGCTGATGTGGCCGACATCCG
>JAAYVT010000717.1 GCA_012517025.1 Phyllobacteriaceae bacterium
CAATCGCGGCTTCGTGCCGGCCGGCCGGCTCGGCGAGGCGACGGCGGTGGATCCGGCCGCCGAAGTGACGATCGAGGGGTTGGCACGCCCGATCGAGCCGCGCGGCGCCTTCATCCCCGCCGACGATCCCGTCCACGATCAATGGTTCGTGCGCGACGCGGCGCGGCTGTCGGCGGCGGCGGGGCTGTCGACGGCGCGGACGCTGCCCTACACGATCGACGCCGGCGCCGGGGCGACACCGCCCTCGGGGCTGCCGCAGGCGGGCGAGACCCGGCTCGCCTTCACCGACCCCCACCTCGGCTACGCCCTCACCTGGTACGGGCTGGCGCTGGCGGCGATCGGCGTCTTCGCGGCGCGGGCATGGACGGAACGGCGGCGCGCCGACCGACGGCAAACCGGCACGGCGGGATGACGCCGCCGGACCGAGACCGATCTCTCACTGCGCGGCGGTGCGCAGGGTGCGGCCGAGCAGACGCCGCGCCTCCTCGCCCGACATCGGCTCGCCCCAGACGAAGCCCTGCGCGCATTCGCAGCCGAGCGCCTGCAGCATCTCGACGTCGGCGCGGGTCTCCGCGCCTTCGGCGATCACGTCCATGCCGAGGTCGTGGGCGAGGCTGACGATCGAGCGCAGCAACACCGGCTGTTCCTTGGCGGCGCCGCGCACGAAGGACTGGTCGATCTTGATCGAATCGAAGGGGAAGCGCTGCAGATAGGAGAGCGAGGAATAGCCGGTGCCGAAGTCGTCGAGGGCGAGGCTGGCGCCGAGCTCCTTGATCCGCTCCAACACCTTGGCGGCGTATTCCGGGTTCTCCATGACGAGGCTCTCGGTGACCTCGATCTTGAGAGTGCCGCGGGTGAGATCGACGCGGCTGAGCACCGCCTTGACGTCGTTGATCAGGTCGTGGCGCAGGAGCTGCCGGCTCGACACGTTGACCGAAACGAAGATGCCGAGATCGGCGCCGAACTCCTCCTGCCAGGCGCCGAGCTGGCGGGCCGCCTTCTCGAGCACCAACAGGCCGAGCGGGATGATCAGGCCGGAACGCTCGGCGATCGAGATGAACTCGCCGGCGCCGAGCCGACCGCGCTTGGGGTGATCCCAGCGCACCAACGCCTCGAAACCGGCGATGCTCTCGTCGGCGAGGCTGAGGATCGGCTGGAACAGCACCTTGATCTCCTCGCGCTCGAGAGCGCGACGCAGGTCGCTCTCGATCGCCAGGATGTCGACGGCGTGCTGACGCAACGAGGGACGGAACACCTCGATGCGATCGCCGCCGAGGCGCTTGGCGTGATACATCGCGATCTCGCCGTCCTTGACGAGATCGTCCTCCTTCTTGGCGGTGCCGTCCCAGATCGCCACGCCGATCGAGGTGGTGAGGAAGACCTCGCGTTCGCCGAGCGTGATCGGCGCCTTGAGCGCCCGGCGGATGCCGTCGGCGAAGGCGGCGATGCGCTCCGGCTCGGTCTCCGAGATCACCACCACGCCGAACTGGTCGCCGTCGATGCGGGCGAGGGTGTCCTGCGGCTTCATCTGGCGGGCGAGACGGCGGGCGACGGTCAGCAGCATCGAATCGCCGATCGAGAGCCCCAGGCTGTCGTTGACGTTCTTGAAGCGGTCGATGTCGACGATGATGATCGACGGCCGGCCGATGCCTTCGGCGCGGGCGCGCACGATCGCCGAAGCGATGCGGTCGAAGAACAGCTCGCGGTTGGGCAGGCCGGTCAGGTTGTCGTGCACGGCGTCGTGCAGCAGCCGCTCCTCGGCGTTGTGCACGTCGGTCTCGTCGAGCAGGGTGCCGACGCAACGCACCACCTCGCCGTCGGAGCCGATCACCGGGCGGGCGCGCAGCTTGAACCAGCGGAAGTGACCGTCGCGGGCGCGCAGACGGAAGATCACCGAGACCCGGCCGCGCCGCTGCTCGACCACCGCGTCGAGGGTGGAGCGGAAGGGGTCGCGATCCTTGGGGTGGAGGATTTCCAACCAATCGCGGGCGGCGCCCTCCAGCGAGCCGGGCTCCAGCCCGAGCAGATCCTCGACCTCGGGGCTCGCCCAGATGTGGTCGCGCAGCACGTCCCAGTCCCAGATCATGTCGCCGGAGCCGATCAGCGCCAGGGCTCGGCGCTCGGTCTCGCCGGTCGCCCCCTGCGACACCGCGCCGCCGGCGAAGGCGTGCTGCATCACGGTGAAGCCGATCAGCATGACGATGAGGACGAGGCCGGCGGCCAGCGCCGGCTGCACCGCGTCGTTGTCGACGCCGCCGGAGACGGTGAGACCGGCGGCGATCAGCCAGGCGATCAGCAGGATCCAGGTCGGGATCAGCATGATCGCGCGGTCGTAGCGATGGGCGGCGAGCCAGGCGATCAGGCCGGCACCGATCACCGCCAGACCACCCAGCGCGATGCGGGCGACGCCGGCGGCGATGCCGGGGTCGATCACCGCCACGCCGAGCAGACCGAGCAGCACCATCACCGCCGCCGCCACCATGTGGCTGTAGCTGACGTGCCAGCGGTTGAGGTTCAAATAGGCGTAGAGGAAGACCACCAGGGTGGTGGCGAGCATCACCTCGGCGCCGGCGCGATAGACCTGATCGGCGCCGGACTGCAGACGGAACAGTTTGTCCCAGAAGCCGAAGTCGATGCACAGATAGGCGAGCACCGCCCAGGCCATGGCGGCGGTGGCCGGGAACATCGCCGAGCCCTTGACCACGAACAGGATGGTCAGGAACAGCGCCAACAGGCCCGAAATGCCGAGGATGATGCCGCGGAACAGGGTGTAGGCGTTGACGCTGTCCTTGTAGGCGTCGGGCTCCCACAGCACCAGGCGGGGCAGGCGCGACGACTTCAGCTCCATCACCACGGTGACGACCGAGCGCGGATCGAGGGTCAGCAGGAAGACGTCGGCCTCGCCGTTGGCCTGACGCTCCGGGGTCAGCCCTTGCGACGTCGAGATCGAGGCGATCCGCCCCGAGCCGAGATCGGGCGACAGCACACCGGAGCCGGCGAGGCGGAAGAACGGCGCGACGATCAGACGGTCGATCTGCTCGTCGGAATTGTTCTTGAGCGCGAAGACGATCCAGTCGGTGTCGCCCTGCTGGGTGGCGCGCACCTCGATGCGGCGGACGATGCCGTCCGCTCCCGGCGCGGTGGAGACCTGGATGCGGTCGCCGACGCCGGCGCGCAGTTCGACGGCGTGGGTGAGGTCGAGCGCCGGCACGTCGAGCGGCACGGTGATCGCCTCGACGGCGAAGGCCCGG
>JAAYVT010000718.1 GCA_012517025.1 Phyllobacteriaceae bacterium
ATTTGAAGGCGTTGGAGACGAGATTGCCGACCGCCTCGCGCATCCGGTCGGGATCAGCCCAGGCGACGACCTCGGGCTCGGCGACGAGCTCGACGATCTGCCGCTTGCGCTCGGCGATCGCCCGCATGTGGTCGACGACGTCGTGGGCGAGCTCGCCGAGGTCGAGCGTCATCGGCCGAATGGCGATGTCGAGGGCGTCGGCGGTCGCCTGACCGACCAGATCGCCGATCATCCGGTTCATGGTGGTGGCGGGGGCGACGATCTTGCCGAGCTGATCCTTGAGCAGCGGCGTCGGGATGGCGCCGCGTTCGGCCAGCTCGCCGATGATCTCGGCGCGGCCGAGGATCGCGCCGAGCGGATTCTTCAGGTCGTGCGCGATCATGCCGAGCAGCTCGATCTTGAAGGCGTTGGCGCGCCGCAGGATCTCCCGCTGGTCGGACAGGCGCCGGTTGGCGTCGGTCAGTTCCTCGGTCCGCTCGACCACCCGGCGCTCCAACTCGACGTTGAGGGCCTGCAGTTTCTCGTAGAGGAGGACGTTCTCGAAGGCGACCGAGAGCTTGCCGCAGAACACCTCCACCAGCGCCCGATCGGTCGGCGAGAGGTGGCGGGCGACGTCGAGGACGACGGCGATCTCGCGGCCGCCGGCGGTGTGGATGTAGAGGACGGAGCGGTTTTCGAAGAAGCAGTGCCGTTTCTCGGCGAAGGCGACCTCGACCAGGGCGCGGGTGCCGCCGTCGACGCCGCCGGCCTCGCCGGAGCGCGAGGCGTAGACACCGGAGCCGGCGAGCACCGAGAGGTCGTCGCCCTCGTCGTCGCCGGCGGTGTCGCGCACCACCAGCATGCCGGCGCAATCGACCTCGAGCAGGGTGCCGACCTGGGTCAGCACCCCCTCGGCGAAGCGGCGCATCGAGCGGGTGTCGAAGAGGGCGGTGGCCGCGTCGATGATCATCTCGAGCCCGCGCCGGCTCTCTTCGAGGCGGGAGAGCTGGACGTGGGCGCGCAGCGCGGCGGTGATGGTGGTGAACAGCTTGTCGGCGGTGAGCTCGGTCTTCGCCTTGTAGTCGTTGATGTCGTAGTCGACGATGACGCGTCGCTCCGGCGCCTGACCGGGCTGGCCGGTGCGCAGGATGATGCGGACGAGGTCGTTGCCGAGGGTGTTGCGGACGTGGTCGACGAGGTCGAGGCCGGCGGTCTCGGTCTCCATCACCACGTCGAGGAGAATCACCGCGACGTCTGGATGATCGCGCAGGAGCTCACGCCCCTCGGCGGCCGAACGGGCCGAGACGATCTCCAACCCCTGTCCGTTCAGGGAATAGTCGGCGAGGGCGAAACGAGTTCCGTCGTGAACGGCGTCGTCGTCGTCGATCACCGCGATCTTCCAGCGGCGTCGTTCGGTCTCGATCTCTTCGTCGGTCTCTTCGGCGAAGACGATCAGGTCGTCGGCGACCATCGGGCGCTCACCCCTCCTCGCGATCGCGGCTGCCGGTCTGATCCTCGGGCGCCTCGCGCGGCACCGAGATTTCGAAACGACATCCTTCCCCCGGCGCGGTGTCGATGCGGATGCGCCCACCCATCCGATTGACCACCAGCGTCCTCACGATGTGCAGGCCGAGCCCGCTGCCCCCCTTGCCCCTTCGCGTGGTGAATAACGGTTCGAAGGCGCGCCGCGCCGTCTCCGCGTCCATGCCCACCCCGTCGTCGGAGAAGGAGATGCCGACGCGATCCTCTCCCAGGGATCGTGCCTCGATCCTCATGACACCGGAACGACCGTCCGTAAAGGCATGTGTGACGGCGTTGACGAAGAGATTGGTGAGAATCTGTC
>JAAYVT010000719.1 GCA_012517025.1 Phyllobacteriaceae bacterium
ATCCCTTGGCTCACGAGGTCTCCCGGGCTTTTGTCCCGCCGTGCCCCCGAGGGATGTCTCTCCCCGGGGTTGCAGCTCTCGGACCAGCACCTCGAACCGAGGTCGGAACCCTAGCCGCAAACTCTGCCGCGAAGCGTGACCGAGATCGCGGGTCGAGGCAAGACGACGGGTGCCCAAATTTCATGCAGGCCGCGACGTCGGGCAGTCATCGCCCGCCGGCGGGAACGGCGCGCGGATGCGGCCCGGTGCCGGTGTCGACCACCTCCGGCCGGCTCGCATCGACCGGGCGCCTCCAGCCGCCGCCGAGCGCCTTGGCCAGCGCGACGTGATCGGTCGCCGTCAGCACGCGGCTGGCGATGAGCGTGTCCTCGGCGGTGTAGAGCGATCGTTCGGCGTCCAGCACGTCGAGGAAACTCGTCGAGCCGGAGACGTAGAGCGCCCGCGACAGGTCCGCCGCGCGGCGATAGGAGGCGACCGCCGCGGCGAGCCGCGCTGCGCGCGCCTTCTCCCGCGACGTCGCGACCAGCGCGTTCTCGACGTCCTCGAGCGCGGTGAGGACGGTGGCGCGGAACGCCAGCAGGGATTGGTCGCGCGCCGCCGCCGAGGCGTCGCGCGCGGCGACCAGCCGTCCACCTTCGAAGAACGGCACGGTGAGGCTCGGTCCCCACGACCAGGCGATGGTCGATCCCTTGCCGAGATCGCCCGGACGGGTCGCTGTGGTGGAGATCGAGCCGGTCAGCGACACCGAGGGGTAGAGCGCCGCCTCCGAGGCGGCGAGGGAGGCGGTCGATTGTGCCACTCGCCGTTCCGCCGCCCGCACGTCCGGGCGAGCGGTGAGGACGTCGGCCGGGACGCCGACCGGCAGACGGTGGTGCGGCAGCGGGATCGGCCGGGGACGGCGCAACGTGTCGGCGAGGGCGCCCGGTTCCCGGCCGGTCAGGACCGACAGGCGATGCACCGCCTGCGCTTCGGCGATCTCCAGCGTCGGGATGCCGGCCTCGGTGGTCGCCGCCGCGGCCTCCGCCTTGGTGCCGTCGACCGCCGAGGCGGTGCCGGCGTCGAGCCGGGTCCGGGTCAGCGCCGCCGTCTCGCGCTGCGACCGGGCGGTGCGGCGGGCGAGTTCGACCCGCGCCTGATCGCCGCGCAGCTCGACGTAGGTGGTCGCGACGTCGCCGACGAGTGTCAGCAGCACCGCGTCGAGATCCGCCTCGCTCGCCGCCGCGCCGGCGCTCGCCGCCTCGACGGCGCGGGCGTTCGCCCCGAACAGGTCGATCTCCCAACTCGCGTCGAACCCGGTTTGGAACAGGCTGCCGACGGCGGTCGCGCCTTTGGTGGCGGTCTGCCGGCGGGTCGCCGACGCCGATCCGTCGAGGCTCGGCAGCAGGCCGCCGATCGCCTCGCGACGCAGCGCGCGCGCCTCGCGCACCTTCGCCGTCGCCGTCCGCACGTCGAGATTGTCGGCGACGGCGCGGGCGACGAGGTCGTCGAGCAACGGATCGCCGAGGTCGCGCCACCATTCGCCGAGCACCGCCGCGGTGGTCGCCGTCTCGCCGCCGGCGCCGTGCCAGCGCGCCGGCAGCGTCGTGTCGGTCGAAGTGGCGTCCGGTCCGACCGCGCAACCGGCGAGCAGCAGCAGCCCGAGCAGGGCGAGGACACGGCGCGGGAGCACGGCCGAATCGCAACGAGACGCCGGGCGGTTCGGCAAGTGCATGGAAAGAGGTTCCGAATCGGGACGAGAGCGACGCGACGGACGAGTGCTCATCCCTTTACGACGTCGCCGCGTCGAACGCACGCGCGAACCGTGGCGGCGGCGTCCGCGCGGGGTGCGCTCAATCGTCGTCGTTTCGCCCGTCGTGGTGACGGCGCTCGCCGTGGTCGCCGTCGACCCGCTCCAGCGTCGCCGGATCGAAGCGGATCTTGGCGGCCCGCCCCTGCGCGTCGCGCACGACCACGCCGTAGCAGCCGTCGTGGGAGCGGATGGCCTCGACCGTCAGACCCTCGCTCTCGAGCTTCCTCTGCAACACCTCGCGCGGCTGCCAATCGGTGAGCGGCACGGTGCAATGGTCGTCGGCGAAGGCGGGGATCGCCGCGACCGACGCGAAGAGGACGAGCAACACGGCTTTGAAGGACACGGCGGGCTCCCGATCGGCGATCTCGACACATCACCACGTCCACCTGACGGCAGGCTGAACGCCGCGACGAAAATCCGGGAAGCGATTTTCCCCGGAATGTCCGAAACTGTCACCACAGCGAAGAGGCGAAGCATGCGCATCCTTTCGGTCGAAGACGATCCGGTGCTCGGACAGGCGGTGAAGGACCAGATCGTCGCCGAGGGCCATTCCGCCGATGGGGTGCGGGACCTCGCGGCGGCGGATCTGGCGATCCGTTCCGCCGTCTTCGATCTCGTCCTGCTCGATCTGATGCTGCCCGACGGGCGCGGTCTCGACTTCCTCAAGACCCGCCGCACCGCCGGCGACGTCACGCCGGTGATCGTCCTGACCGCCCGCGACCAGATCTCCGACCGCATCGCCGCCCTCGACGCCGGCGCCGACGACTACCTCGTCAAACCCTTCGATCTCGCCGAGCTCTCCGCCCGCATCCGCGCCGTCGGCCGCCGCTATTCCGGCAACCCCAACCCGCTCCTCACCCTCGGCGACCTCGACGTCGACCTCGCCGCCCGCTCGGTCCATCGCGCCGGCCGCCCGGTGTCGCTGACGGCGCGTGAATGGTCGTTGTTCGAGGCCTTCGTGCAACGCCCCAACCAGCTCCTCTCCAAGGCGCAGCTGGAAGAGCGGCTCTATTCCTTCGACGCCGAGGTGGAGAGCAACACCATCGAGGTCTACGTCGCGCGCCTGCGCAAGAAGCTCGGGGCGGAGACGATCGAGACGGTGCGCGGCATGGGCTATCGGCTGGGCACGCCGGGAGTGACGTCGTGAGAGAGGCACCGGCCGCGCCGGTGCGCCGGCGCCATTGGAGCCTGCGCCGACGGCTGGGCATCGGCCTGGTGCTCGCGGTATCGGTGCTGTGGCTCGCCGCCGCGACGGTCGCCGGCTTGGTGCTCCGCCGCGAGATCGACGAGGTCTTCGACAGCGCCCTGCAGGAGGTGGCGCAACGCATCCTGCCGCTGGCCTATTCGGAGTTCCTGTCGCGCGAGGCCGGCGACGCCACCCAGCATCTGCCGCCGATCGGTCCGCATCGCGAGTTCATCACCTACGTGGTGCGCGATCAGGACGGCAAGGTCCTGCTGCAGTCGAGCGACGCCGAGCCGGCCCGTGTCCCGGTGGATCTGCCGTCCGGCTTCGCGACCGAGGCGGGGCTCCGCTTCTACACCGAGGCGGCGGTGCGCGGCACCATCGTGGTGACGACGATCGAGGATCTCCGCCACCGCCGCGACACCGTCGGCGCCGCGGTCGAGGCGCTGGTCTGGCCGCTCGCCGCGCTGGTGCCGGTGGCGCTGCTGGCGGTGTTTCTGCTCGGACGGGCGAGCCTCAAGCCGATCCTGTCGTTCCGCCGCGCGATCGCGGCGCGCGGACGCGGCAACCTGTCGGCGCTCGACGTCGGCGACCTGCCCGACGAGATCGCACCGATCGCCGTCGCCGTCGACGCGCTGATCGCGCGTCTGCGCAACGCCCTCGAGGCGGAGCGCAGCTTCACCGCCAACGCCGCCCACGAACTGAGGACGCCGCTCGCCGCGGCGCTCGCCCAGACCCAGCGGCTGCTCTCCGAGCTCACCGAGGACAAGGACCGGGATCGCGCCCGTGCCGTCGTCCACTCGCTGCGCCGCTTGTCGAACCTCGCCGAGAAGCTGTTGCAGCTGGCCAAGGCGGAAGGCGGCGGGCTGCTCGCCGAGACGGCGTCGCCGCTCGCCCCGGTGCTGCGCCTGGTGATCGAGGAGATCGATCGTCGTTTCGACGTCGCCGACCGCCTCGTCGTGGCGATCGAGTGCGACGGCGGTCGCTCCGACGTCGATCCCGACGCCTTCGCCATCCTCGCCCGCAACCTGATCGAGAACGCGCTGAAACACGGCACCGCCGAGGGTCCGGTCGTCGTCCGCCTGCGCGACGGCCTCTTCGAGGTCGAGAACGACGCGCCGCCGACCGCCCCGGAGCGGCTGGCGAGCCTGACCCGCCGGTTCGAGCGCGGGGCGACCACGGCGGAAGGGGCGGGGCTCGGCCTCGCCATCGCCTCCGCGGTGTGCGCCGGCGTCGGCACGACGCTCGAGCTGACGTCGCCGGTGCCGGGGCGCGCCGACGGTTTCCTCGCCCGCATCCGTCTGCCGGTGGTCGGTCAAGAAAGCTGACGCGGAGCTGAACGGGCGCGGGCGCTCCGTTCAGGTGGACGTCAGGCGACGCCCGCACTGTGGCCCGGTTCCCTCGAACCGGAGCCCATCCGATGAAGAAATCCCTCCTCCTCGCCGGTGTCTTCCTGCTCGGCGCCGCCTCGGTCGGCGGCGCCCTCGCCGCCGGCGACCTTCTCGACCGTCACCACGGCCCCCGCGCCGAGGCGACCGGCCTCTCCCGCTTCGGCGACACCTTCCGCGTCGCCGACGACGATCATCACCGCCGCCGCGACGGCGAGCATCATCGCTCCCGTCACGACGACGACGAAGACGACGACGACGAGGGCGGCCGCGCCGGCGCCGGTCGGCCGTCGGTGACCGGGACGACCGACCCCGCCGCGCCGGTGCCCGACAACGGCCTCTTCCAGGGCAAGGCCCGCCCCAAGGTCGAAGTCAACTGACGACCGCGCCGGCCATTCCCCTTTCCGACAGGAATTCCCCGATGAAGATCGTTCTCCCCGTTCTCGCCGCCACCGCCGCCTTCGCCGTCCCGACGATGGCGTCGGCCAAGCAGGTCACCTTCGAAACCACGCTGAAGTCCTACGGCGGCAACGCCGCCTACGCGGTGCTGTGGGTCACCGATGCGAACGGCGCCTACAAGGGCACGCTGTGGATGGCCGGCGACCGGGTCAAGTACTGGCGCCATCTCTCCGATTGGCAGCGGGCGACCGGCGGGCGGACGTCCGAGGTCGACGGCATCACCGG
>JAAYVT010000720.1 GCA_012517025.1 Phyllobacteriaceae bacterium
CCTCGGGGGCACCTTCAACCCCGTTCAGATCGGACATCTGCGACTTGCGGTCGAGACGACCGAGCGGCTGGGCTGCGACCGTCTCGTCTTTCTGCCCGGGCACGCCCCACGCCATCGCGATCTTTCGCACCTGCTCCCCTTCGATCTGCGCATCGCCCTCCTCGTCGCCGCGACCCGCGACGAAGGCGCCTTCGTCGTCGACGACGCGGAGCGCCGTCACCCCGATGCCCCCTACAGCAGGGAATTGCTGCCGCGTCTGTGCCGCGACGCCGGAATCGACGATGCGAGCTTCGTCCTCGGGTTGGAGCAGTTCGAGCGGCTGCCGTCCTGGTTTCGCGGGCGCGAACTGCCCGACGTCGTCGACCTCGTCGTCTGCGGACGCGAAGAGCGCGGTGAAGCGATGTTCGCGGACCTCGTCGCCCGATTCTGGACCGACTTTTCGCCGATTGCCGCGCCGTCGGAGGGCACCATCGCCTTCGAGCGATCCGACGGGCGTCGAATCGTCCATCTCGCCGTCCCGCGCATCGACGTGTCGTCGACGCTCGTCCGCCGGCTGTGGCGGCAGCGGCGCAGTATCGCTCACCTCGTCCCCGACCCGGTTCTGGAACTGTTGGAGCAGAACCGCGCGATGGTCGACGCGGCCTGGGCCGACGAGGCGGAGCGGCGTGGGAGGGGTGAGCCCCCCGTCTCGTGAGGCGCATTCCGGCGCCGTGAACGCGAAAACGATCAGGAAGGAACACGCGATGCACGACGCCGAAGACGAGTTCCAGCACCACCACGGCCATTCCCATGGGCACGGGCACGACCATGACCACGCGCACGACGACGGCCATGACCACGCCCACGCCCACGCCCATGACCATGACCTTCACCACGATCATGACCACGGCCACACTCGAGGCGCGCACGAGGCTCGCGCGAGCGGAGCGAACGGCGACGTCGTCGTGATCCGCCCCGCGACGGGCATTTCCGGCGACATGCTGCTGGCGGGTTTCGCGCGCATGGCGGGGTTCGACGCCCCGGAGCTCGCCGCTTTCATCGATGGGTTGGGACTGCCGATTCCTCCCGGATCGGTCGACTTGGTCCAGCGATTGGTCGGTGACGTCGCCGGCTGGTACTGCCGAGTCCGCCTACCGGACGAGCACGCCCACCGCACGCTCGCCGATGTTCTGGGGATCATTGAAACGAGCGCGATGACCGATGGCGCCAAGCGCCTCGCCGCCGCCACCTTCACCCTGCTCGCGGAGGCCGAGGGCCGCGTCCACCTGAAGCCGCCGGCGACGGTCACCTTTCACGAGGTCGGCGCACTCGACAGCATATTGGACATCTGCGTCGTCGCCGCCCTGCACGACTTCGTCGCACCGGCGGCCGTCGTCTGCGGACCTCTGCCGCTGTGCGACGGGACCGTGCGCTGCGCCCATGGACTGGTTCCGGCGCCCGCACCGGCGGTGCTCGAACTCCTCGAAGGCGTGTCGGTGCGGGGATTGGAATCGACCGGCGAGACGGTCACGCCGACCGGGATCGCGCTTCTCAAGGCGATGGGCGCGACGTTCGGGCGTTGGCCTGCGATGACCGTGTCGAATCGCGCCCTGGTCTACGGCACGAAGGTCTTCCCGAATTGCCCCAATGGCGTCGTCTTCGTCCGGGGCCCCTTGTCCCGTCAGGCTCGGTAGCCGAGCTTGCGCGAAATCTCACGCGTGACCTCGACGATGGTCTCGGCGAGTTCCACCGCCTTCGACTGGGTGACGCGTGTGCTCGGGCCGGACACACTGATCGCCGCCACGACCTGACCGCGAGCATTGAAGATCGGTGCGGCGACACATCGCAAGCCGATCTCGCGCTCTTGATCGTCCACCGCATAGCCGAGCGCGCGAATTTCGGCGAGATGCCGATCGAGCGCCACGGGATCGGTGATCGTGAATTCGGTGTAAGCCTTCAGATCGGTGGACAGAACCGCCGCCCGTTCCTCCTCGGGCATGAAGGCGAGCAGCCCCTTGCCCACGCCGGTGCAGTGCAGCGGCGCCTCGCATCCGATGCGCGAGGAAATCGTCATCGCGCTCATCGTCTCGACCTTGTCGATGTAGACCGCCCGATGGCCTTCGACCACCACCAGATGAACCGTCTCGGAGAGTCGCTCCATCAGTCCGGTGAGAAAGGGCCGGACCAGTGTTCGCAGGTCGAGATTCGAAATGTACGACTGCCCGAGCTCGAAGGCCTTGAGGCCGAGACAGTATTGTCCGGTTTCCGCATCCTGCTGGATATAACCCAGCAGTTGAAGGGTGTGAATGAGGCCGAAGCACGTACTTTTGTGAATACCGACCCGATTGGCGATCGTCGTGACGCCGAGAGTGCGGCTGTCTTGGAATTGCTCGAGAATCGAAAGCGCTCGACCGACGGATTGAATGAAGTTGTACTTGGTTTCCATGGTTGGCCCAGCCCGATTGGAGCACGCCCGCGTGCCGTCTCGATGTCATGGCCCCACCCATGAGGCTTCGGGCCAAGTGTCGACCGAGCGCCTACAGTCGATTGTTTCAACGAGTGATATCTCTCGAGAGCTGCGAAATCCACCCCTCCTGAACCGCGCCGGGTTTGCCGGAGGCTCGGCGCTTCGAGCCGGGCGGCTGGTCGCGTGCTCCTGTTCGTCCCACCGGCGTCGTTCGGTCTCGGCCGGCGGGATGTCGCCGATCGGCTCGAGGAGCCGACGGTTCCTGAAGTCCCTCCTGTTTCGTCAGACGCGCCACCGTACGCGACGTGCCGTCTTCGACGTGGAGGCGCGAGAATCACTCCCATCCGTTGCGATCGGCATTGATCCTCGCCGCCGACCATGAGCTGAATGCATCGACCTTCGCGGATTTTCCATCGAGGATCGACCCGTGTTCGAACCTCGCCGTCGGCACGCGGTCCGACGTCTCCGCCCGGAAGGCGGGGCGCCTCGTCTCGCGACGGCCCCGCATCCCGCAGTCTGAGAGAGCCGTCATGTCCTTCGATTTCGAAACCCTCGTCGACCGCACCGGAGGCGCGTCGATGAAATGGTCGACCCCGCCCGACCTCGACCCGGCACGGCTGCGGTATCGCGACATCTTGCCGATGTGGGTGGCCGACATGGACTTCCAGTCGCCCCCGGCGGTGCTCGACGCGCTTCGCGACGCCGTCGAGCACGGCATCTTCGGCTACCCCCGCGTGACGCCGGACTTCATCGAAGCGGTCGTCGACTGGCAGAGCCGCCGCTTCGGTTGGGCGCCCGACCCGGCTTGGACGGTGGTCACCTCGGGCGTCGTCACCGCACTGAAGACGGCGATCCAGACCTTCTCGCGTCCCGGCGACACGGTTCTGGTCCAGCCGCCCGTCTACGGGCACTTCGTCGGCGATGCGATCCTCAACGGTCGCGGCATCGTCGAAGCCCCCCTGCGTCTCGACGATGCGCGGCATCCCGGCTTCGACGCCGCCGCCTTCGAGGCGGCGATCCGACCGGACACACGCCTCTTCATCCTGTGCAATCCGCAAAATCCGACCGGCACCGTCTGGTCTTCCGACGATCTGCGTGCGATGGGGGAAATCTGCGCTCGCCACGGCGTCGTCGTCGTGGCCGACGAGATCCATCAGGACTTCGTCTTCGAACCGAGCCGCCACGTCTCCTTCGGGTCGCTCGGCCCCGACGTCGCCGGCCGCGCGGTGATCCTCACCTCGGCGAGCAAGACCTTCAATCTCGCCGGTCTCGCATGCGCCGTCGTCTTCCTGCCGGACCCGGTCATGCGCGAGGCCTTCCGCCGGCGGCAGGAGGAGAACGGAACCGAACACGTCGATGCCTTCGGTCTCATCACCACCGAAGCCGCCTACCGGCACGGCGAGCCTTGGCTGGAAGCGCTGCACGTCCGTCTCGCCGAGAACCGGCGCCTCTTCGGCGAAGGGTTGACCTCGTCCGGGTCGCCGTTGCGCGTGGTTCCTTCGGATGCGCTCTATCTGGTCTGGGTCGATGCGTCCGCGCTCGCCGCCGACGGCCGTGATCTCTACGATCGCCTTCTCCACGACGGTGGTCTCCGGATCGATCCCGGGACGAAATTCGATTCCCGCGCGAAGCACTTCTTCCGCATCAATCTCGCCTGCCCGAAGGCGCGGATCGAAGAGGCCGTGAGACGCCTCGCCGCTCTCTCGTCGGAGATGTGATTTCCGGCAGCCCCATGGTCCGCCGGTCGGGGACGGATGCGGCGGCGGGCCGCTCCATCGACGTCGTCGCGAGGACGGGACCCTGCGAACCGATTCGACGAGGCGAAGTGCTCTTCCACTTCCTCCAAGGTCGTTCTTCGCGGTTCGAGGCTTCCGAAGCGCTCGCGGATTCTTCGAGACCCGCCGGCGATCCCGAACGCCGCGCGAAAATGGCCCGATCCGGCCGAACCACATCGAATCTTCATGACATGACGCTGGGGAACTCTTCGGTCGACTCCGCGAGATCGCAGCGATGGACACACGGTGGACACGATCAAGTTCGAAGAAACAATTTTTTCTTGGTCATCTCTCATTACCTCCTGTCGGAAGCGCCGACTTCTTGTAGAATGGTGAACGGACCGCTTCTCAGGGTTTGGGTTGACGCGCGTGATGGATCTGCCGACTCTCGAACCGACCGACGCCGAGGCGTCGACCGAACATGCCGAGACCGAGGCCCGCGCGTCCGTGCGAGCCCGCAATTCGACCCGCACGGGCGGTTCGCAGGCGGCCCCTCCGGCGAGTTCCGACACTTTGCCGCTCGAGCTCACCTTTCCGGTGATGAACTACCGCGAGCTCGAGGTTCGGATGGACGTGCAGGAGCAGGTCCTCTGGTACTTCATGAAGCCGCAGGGCGCCCCGAGCTATACGCCGGCGCTTCTGGCCGAATTGAGCAAACTGCGCGGAAACATTCAGAAGCTGTTTCAGCGCAATCCGGACGCCCCGCCGATCCGTTATCTCGTCAACGGATCGCGGCTCCCGCACATCTTCAATCTCGGCGGAGATCTCGGCTTGTTCGCCGACCACATCCGCCGGGGAGACCGCGAAGGCCTCCGGCGCTATGCCTATGACTGCATCGACCTCGTCTACACGTCGTCGATCAGTTTCGGCCTGCCGATCCTGCTGATCTCGCTGGTCCAGGGCGACGCGCTCGGCGGCGGCTTCGAGGCCGCGATGGCGTCCGACGTGATCATCGCCGAATGCAGCGCCAAGTTCGGGTTGCCCGAAATCCTGTTCAATCTGTTTCCGGGGATGGGCGCCTACAGCTTCCTGTCGCGCCGGCTCGACCCGATCCGCGCCGAGCGGATGATCCTCGGCGGCCGCATCTACACCGCCGCCGAACTGCACGAGATGGGTCTCGTCGACGTCGTCGCGGAGGACGGCGAGGGCGAGGCGGCGGTGCGCGAATACGTCGCCCGCAACGTCCGTCGACACGCCATCCAACGCACGTTGCGCGAGGTCGGCCGACGTGTCCACCCGATCTCCTACGAGGAGCTGCGCGACGTCACCGACCTCTGGGTCGAGGCGGCGATGAAGCTCGAGGACGCCGACCTGCGGCGGATCGATCGCCTGTGCGGCGCTCAGGCGCGCCGTTTGGCGGCGAACCCGGCGAACGGGTCGGCCGCCGATCCGTTCGCCTCGCCGTCGCGCTGAGCGATGGCGGCCCGGACCTCGGCGAAGGCGCGTTCGAGGTCGTGGATGTGGCGCTCGCCCTCGACGGCCAGTTCGCGCGCATCGATCCGGCGCCAGTCGAGGCACATCCGGTAGACCCGGAGGGCGCCGATGTTGGCCGCCCCGCTGCGCAGCGCATGGGCGTGATTGCGGAAGGCGGCGACGTCTTCGTCCGCCACCGCGGCGCCGAGGGCCCGCAAGGCGCGCGTCGCCTCGTCGGTGAAGGTGGAGATCAACTCGTCGACGAAGGCGCGGCCGCCGAGCGCTTCCAGATCCGACAGCTTCTCACCGTCGATCGCCGGCGCCTCGTCGTCGACCGTCTCGGTCGGTTCGGCCGGCGCGGCGACGGCCGGCAGGGTCTGCGGCGGGGCATCGCCGACCAGCAGCTCGATCGCCGCGATCAATTCGGCCGCGTCGATCGGCTTGGTCAGGCAGGCCGCCATGCCGGCCTCGCGGCAGCGGCTCTCGGCCTCCGCCGTCGCATCGGCGGTGAGCGCCACGATCGGGACGAGGCGGGTGCCGAGCGCGGCGAACCGATAGAACTTGGTCGCCTCGATGCCGTTCATCACCGGCATGTTGACGTCCATCAGCACCAGATCGAAGGGCTCGGCGAGCATGCGATCGACCGCCGCCTCGCCGTCGTCGACCGTCGCGACGCGGTGGCCCGCCCGTTCCAGGATCTTGCCGATCACCATCTGGTTCGACTTGTTGTCGTCGGCGACCAGGATCGACAGGCGACGCTTCGCCACGACCGGGGCCTGCGGTGTGGGCTGCCTGTCGCAGGACAGCGCGGCGACGACGTTCAGCGTCGTGAACGCCGGATGGGAGGGATCGATCTCGGCGGTGTAGAGCCGACGCAGCGCCGCAGACGAGGGGGCGTCGCCCGCCGCCCGACGACACAGGACGAGGCAGGGCTCGTCCGCCGCCTCCCCGGCGAGGAGGGCCTCGGCGACGACGTCGAGGGCGTCCGGCGCCTCCGCCGCGTCTACCAGCACGATCGGCCGACGCAGCCCGCGCGCGGTGAGTTCGGCGAGGTGCGCTCGGACTTCGGCGACGTCGCGACCGACGAGCAGCGGCGCGTCGAGGCCGTCGAGACGGGTCCGGGTGCGGGAGAGAAGGATCATCGACGGCAGAGGCGTCGGCTCGGTCGGGGTGGTGGAGACGGCGACCGGGAAGTGGAACGAGAAGGTGCTGCCCTCCCCCGGCGTGCTGACGACGCCGATCTCGCCGCCGTGCAGATCGACCAGCTGCTTGACGATCGCCAGACCGAGGCCGGTGCCGCCGAAGCGATCGATGATCGTGCCGTCGGCCTGGGTGAAGCTCTCGAAGATCCGTGCCTGCGATTCCGGCGCGATGCCGATGCCGGTGTCGGAGACGGCGACGACGAGTTGCGGTCCTTCCGCCGTCGTCTCGACGTCGACCTCGACGAGCACCATCCCGGCCGCGGTGAACTTCACCGCGTTGCCGGCGAGATTGGTCAGGATCTCCTCGAGGTGACGGCGGTCGGTGACGATCCGGCGCGGGAGATGGGCGCCGACGTGGAGCGCCACTCGCACGCCCTTGCTGCGCGCCATGACGCCGACGACGTCTCGAACCTGCCGCAACAGCAGCGGCAGATCGACGTCTTCCGACTTCGTCTCGACCTTGCCGGCCTCGATCCGCGAGAAGTCGAGCAGAGCGTTGATCAGCGTCAGCAGAGACCGCCCGGACCGGCCGATGGTGTCGATCATCTCGCGATCGCCGCCGATCGGATGCGACTCGGCGAGGAGATCGCTCAAGCCGATGATGGCGTTGAGCGGGGTACGCAATTCGTGGCTGATGCTGGCCAGGAACAGGCTCTTGGCGCGGCTCGCCTCCTCGGCCTGACGCTTGGCTTCCGACAGTTTGCGGATCAGCACGGCGGTGTAGGCCGGGATCACCACCAGCGCCCCGATCAGGCCGGCGGCGAGTGCCGTCTGCGACTGCCAGAACGGCGTCGTCGCCACCACGATCGCGAAGCCGACGACCGCCGCCGCCGCCGCGAGCGCGAGGTAGCGCACACCGAACCGGAAGCCGTTGCCGAGGACCGCCCAGAAGTAGATCAAGAACAGGGCCGAACCGGCTTGGCCGCTGAGGTGGAGGCCGTAGGAGAAAATCCCGATGTCGCAGGCGATGCCTGCGATCCGGCGCGGATGCGAGATCCCGGGGAAGCACAGGATGTGGAGGAAGAGAGCGGCCGCGATCGCCTCGAAGGCGAGGAAGGGCAGCGCGGCGGCATCGAGCGCCGCCGCCGCCGCGGTCGACCCCGCGGCGCGGGCGATCAACAGATAGACCAGGATCGCCGAGGACAGCAGCAAGCGATTGAAAGTCAGCTCGTGCTCGCTGTCCGGGCGCCGCCGGAGCTTGGCCGCCACCCGTGCGAACCCGAGGCCGCGCATCAGCGTCGGCATGCGTGCGCTGCGGATCATCGGCCTTCTCGCGCCTGGGACACCGGACGGCTCTGCGCCAGAGCAAAGCCGACGAAACGATCGGCCGGCATCGCCCGGCCGTAGAGATGCCCTTGAACCTCGTCGCAACCGGCGGCGCGGAGCCACTCGGCCTGCAGCTCCGTCTCGACGCCTTCGGCCGTGACCGTGAGCTCGAGACTGTGACCGAGGTTGATGATCGCCCCGACGATCGCCGCGTCGCTCGGATCTTCCGACATGTTGCGGACGAAACACTGGTCGATCTTCAGCCTGTCGACCGGGAACTTCTTGACGTAGTTCAACGACGAGAACCCGGTGCCGAAATCGTCGATCGAAATGTCGACACCGAGCGCATGGATCTGCTTGAGATGGTCGATCACCGTGGCGGTGTCGCCCATGACGATGTTCTCGGTGATCTCGAGGTCGAGGCAGCGCGGGTCGAGGCCGGTGTCGGCGAGAACCTTGCACACCAGCAGCGGCACGTTCAGACGGCGGAACTGGATCGGCGACAGATTGACCGCGATCCTCATCCCCTCCAAGCCGCGGCAGTGCCAGGATTTGGCCTCCCGACAGGCCTCGCGCAGCACCCATTCGTTGATCGGAACGATCAACCCGTTCTCCTCGGCGCGCGCCAGGAATTCGCCCGGCATCAACAGACCGTGCTCGGGATGGTTCCAGCGCAACAAGGCCTCGGCGCCGACCACCCGCCCGGTGGCGAGCTCGAGCTGCGGTTGGTAGTGGAGCACGAACTGCTCGTTGGCGATCGCGTCGCGCAGTTCGCCGTCGAGAAGCAGCGAATGGCGGTTGCGTGTCTCCATGTCGGAAACAAAGATGCAGAGCTGGTTGCCACCCTCCGACTTGGCGCGATACATCGCCAGATCGGCCTTCTTGAGGAGTTCGGTGGCGTCTTCGCCGTCGGCGGGATGGAAGGCGATGCCGACGCTCGCCCCCGAGGCCAGACGCCGGCCGGCGACGACGAAGGGCTCGCCGATCGTCTCGACGATCCGCCGCGCCAGATCGGTGGCGTCCTCCTCCTGCGTCACCCCGGTCTGAAGCACCGCGAACTCGTCGCCGCCGACGCGCGCCACCGTATCCTCGGGATCGATGACGGCGCGCAGCCGTTGCGCCACTTCGATCAGGAAGCGGTCACCGGCGGAATGGCCGAGCAGATCGTTGATGCTCTTGAAGTCGTCGAGGTCGACGAGATGGAGCGCGAAGGGACGATCGCCCCGACGCGCCCGCGCGACTTCGCGGCGCAACCGGTCGGAGAGCAGGACCCGATTGGGCAGATCGGTCAACGGATCGTGGTGGGCGAGATGGAGGAGGTGGGCCTCCGCCTGTTTGCGCTCGGTGATGTCGAGGGAACTGGTGAGCACGCCGACCACGACGTCGTGGCCGTTGCGAAGCGGCGACTTGGTGGTCAGGAAGACGTGGCGCTTTCCCGAGACGCAGACCAGCTCTTCCTCGAAGCTCGGCAGCGGCTGCCCCGTCTCGAACACCTTCCGGTCGAGCCCGCGGTTGCGGGTGGCGCTGCCGCGATCGTGCAGGAAGTCGAGCGATTGACCGACGACCGCGGTCGGATCCTTGCCGACGAAACGGCCCAGAAAGGCGTTGGCGAAGAGAATGCGGCCGTCGCGATCCGACGCGCTGACCATCGCGGGGACCGTGTCGATGACCTGGGCGAGACGCTCGGTCGAATCCCGCAGCACCTCCTCGCGCGAATGCTCGCTGGTCGCCAGTTCCTTCGCCAGGGTCTGCGCGCGGCTCTCCAGGAGCAGCTGTTGCTTGCGCAGCTTCAGAAGGTTGCGCGCCCGGGTGATGAATTCCTGATGATCGACCGGGCTCTGCAGGAAATCGGTGGCGCCGGCCTCGAGCGCTCGCATCCGGAAGGCGCGCTCCTCGTAGACGGTGATGACGATGATCGGAATCTCGACGAATTGCGCCTTCTCGCGGAACGCTCGGATGAATTCCGCGCCGTTCATCTCCGGCATCTTGTAGTCGGTCACGATCAGATCGGGGACGGCGCCGCCTTCCAACCAGTCGAGCGCCTCGCGAGGACCCGCGAACGAGCGAACGGTGACGTCCTCTTCGATCGAAGCGGCCAGCTTCTCGAAGATTCGACGGTTCGTCGCTTGATCGTCCAGGATCACGATCAGTGGCATCGGCCACTCCGGTTTCGAGTTGAAATTCGCTTCTGCTCACACGTCTTGGTCGCAAGTCGGGCCGATGGAAACGTAGACAGAGAGCTCTCACGCCACTTCCGCACGAAGAACTATAGGTCCCGCGTCTTAACAACCGACAAAGAGTGACGGCGCCATTGCGACTTTCGACGTCGATTCGACCGTCGAGCGGACATGGCGAGTGACGTGTAACAGCGGGTCGAGGCGCGGCGCGGCCCGTGAATTTGCGTCGAAATTACTGATGGTTTCCGGAGTTGTTCTGGCATCGCCAGCCATCGGTCGCACGTGGGGGACCGCATGAACCGGTTCCGGAAGACGACTTCATTCCCTCGGAGCATCGTCACATCATGGACGCTCTACTGGACCGGCGATCGAAATCTCGCATCCGAACGGCTCGATCGCGACTGAATACGGCCTTCAAGCCCTTGCTTTTGCGCGATTCCTGCCGCCGATCCGCGTCATCCGCCTCGGGCAGAGGCCGATGGCGGCGGCGTGTCGGAGGGCGGTCGAACCACGAAATTCGCCGAGTGACCGAGATCCCGAGGAAGGGCGAGACCATGCCCGCCATCGGTCCGAAGGCGGGGTCGAACGCGCATTTCGCCCCGACGATGGTCGGAAGATCTGGCGACGGACGCGCCGTGAAGGCAGTCCCGTCGCGCGACGGACGGTGGCGCGCCCGATGAAACGGGAAGGACCCCGCGGGGCGTCGTTCGTGGCCGACCGCTCGACGGCCTCTCCGAGGCCGAGGCGATCCGTCGGCGTGGACCTCGGCGATCCGGGGGCGAGGCCGCAGACGACCTCGGGACGAAAAATCGCCGCGGCCGGCGGGGAACGAGCCGGCCGCGGAGGAGGTGTGCTGCGCCCTGGCTCAGGCGGGGCCGAGGGCGTCGCGCAACACCGCTTCGACGGCTTCCGGCGTCGTCGCCCCGAACAGCGCGGCGCGGAAATCCTCGTGCATGATGCGGCGGGCGAGCTGCGAGAAGATCTTCATGTGGAGATCGCCGGCGGTGTGCTTGTTGAGGGTCAGCATGATCACCATTTCGACCTCGTCGTCGCCCCAGGGGATGGCGGCGGGGAGGCGTGCCACCGAGATCGTCGACTGCTCGATGTGTTCGGACTTGGCGTGCGGGATGGCGAAGCCGAAGCCGAGCGCGGTCGGGAAGACGTCCTCGCGCGCCCAGACGTCCTCGGCGAGCTTCACCGGATAGCGGCAGCGCCCGGCCAGCATCAGACGGTCCGTCATCCGTTTGACGACCTCCTCCTTGCTGCGCAGGTCCTCGCCCATGGTGATGCAGTCGGCGGCGATCATCGGCGCGTCGCCGAGGTTCTGGCGGAATTCGGCGAGCAGATGCTCGACCTCCAGCGCCGTCCGGCAGGTCTTCGCCCGATCGAGCAAGTCGCGGCATTCGGCGCGGTCGAGACGGGCGAGCGCCGCCTTCGTCGCCGCCACCGCCGGCGCGCTCATCGACAGCTCGTCGAGGCCGAGCCCGACGAGCAGCGGCAGCACCGAGCCCTTGGCCCCCAATTCGCCGCACAGGCCGATCCACCGGCCGTGGGCGTGGACCTCGCGCACGACGTGGTCGAGGGCGCGCAGGAAGGCCGGATTGAGGCTGTTGTAGTGCTTCGACACCCGATCGTTGTCGCGATCGACGGCGAGCAGATATTGGGTCAGATCGTTCGAGCCGATCGAGAAGAAGTCCACCTCCTCGCAGCATTGATCGATGATCCAGGCGATCGACGGCACCTCCAGCATGATGCCGAAGGGGATCTGCTCATCGAAGACGATCCCGGCGTCGCGCAACTCGCGTTTGACGTCGCCGAGCACGTCCTTGACCCACAGGATCTCGTCGAGCGAGGAGATCATCGGGATCATGATGCGGAGGCTGCCGTGCGCCGAGGCGCGCAGGATCGAGCGCAGCTGCGCCCGGAAGAGTTCGATGAACTCGGCGTAGATGCGCACCGCCCGGTAGCCGAGGAAGGGATTGTTCTCCGCCGGGATCGCCAGATAGTCGACCGGCTTGTCGCCGCCGATGTCGATGGTGCGCACGATGAGCGGCTTGCCCGCCGCCGCGGCGAGCGCCTCGACGTAGGCGTTGTAGAGCTCGTCCTCGGTCGGCGGCGAGCGCCGGTCCATGTAGAGCATTTCGGTGCGGAAGAGGCCGATCGCCTCGGCGCCGCCGGCGAAGGCGCCGGGCGCCTCGATCGGCAGGGCGATGTTGGCGGCGATCTCGATGCGGGTGCCGTCGGCGGTGGCGGCCGGGGTGTCGCGGAAGCGGGCGAGACGCGCGGCGACGGCGTCGCGGGTCGCCCGCTCGAGGGCGTAGTAGCGGCGGACCGGCTCGGAGGGGCACGGCACCACGATGCCGAGGCCGGCGTCGAGCACCACCTCCTCGCCGATCGCCGAGGCGAGCGCGGCGAGCCCGACGCCGACCAGCGTCGGAATGCCGAAGGACCGCGCCAGGATGACGGTGTGCGACGTCGTCCCGCCGGATCCGAGCAGCAGACCGGCGACCTTCGCATGGTCGAGTTCGAGGAAGCGGCTCGGGGTGAGGTCCTCGGCGATCAGGATCGACGGGCCGGCGAGCTCGACCCGGGTGCCGAGCGCCTCGACCCCGTAGACCCGGCCGAGGATCTGGAAGGCGATGTCGCGGATGTCGAGTTCGCGTTCGCGGATGAGCGGGCTCGACGAGGCGCGCAGGGTCTCGCACAGACGCCGCCACGTCGCCGCCACCGCACCGGCGACGCCGAGCCCGCGCGCCACCCCCGCCTCGAGATCGCCGACGAAGGCGACGTCGCGCAGGAGCGACAGATGGGCGCCGAGGACGTCGGCGGCGGGGCCGGTGGCGACCGCGCGCTGGGCCTCGAGCGCGGTGCGCAGTGCCGTCACCGCTCGGGCGAGACGGCCCTCCTCGGCCTCGACGTCGGCGAGGGGAAAGGCCGGCAGGGCGTCGAAATCGAGCCCGCCGAGGGCGACGAGCGTGCCGACCGCGACGCCGTCGGCGACCGCGCGGCCGCGCACCACCACCGGATCGAGCGCGGCGAGCGAACGCGGCAACGGTTCGCCCGGATCATTGGCGGCGACCGGCGGCGGCAGGGCCTCGTCGCAGAGGGGAAACTCCTGGCGGATGAACCGGTCGAGGGTCTCGAAGGCCTGGCTCTCGTCGCCGCCGTCGATGAGAACGACGCAGTCGTCGTCGAGCAGGGTGTCGGTGCCGATCAGCGCCAGCGCGCTCTTGGCGTCGGCGGTGAGCCCGGTGCGCCGGTTCTCCCACACGATCGCGGCGGAAAAGCCGTTGCACAGTTCCTCGATGCGGCTGGCCGGACGGGCATGGACGCCGTTCGGCAGCACGCATTTGAAGGAGAGAGACTTCGTCATCTGGGACGTCCTCCCGGCGGCGCTTCTCGCGCTCTGCCGCACGTGGTGTCGATGGAGGAAGGCTAGATCGCCGATCCAGGGGGGAACACCGCAGAGAGGCACGAATTACTGGACGCGGGTGTCGCCGGCCCCCTCCTCCGAGGCGGTCCGACGGCGCCGGTGCGACGGCGCCGGCCGTCCGGTCTCGGCGGCCGCGCGGACCGGTTCGGCGGTTGGAACCGGCCGGTGCGTAGATCCGTCCAGCAAATAGCACTCGCCTCCACTCCGTCGACGCGCCCCCTGCCCTTAGGATCCGGCTCCATCGGGTGAGAAACGGCGCCCCGGCTTCCGGAGACCCGCCGCCACCCGCGATCCCGCGTTCGGCCGCCCGTCGGGGCCGGGTCGAAACGTCCCCGATCGAAGGAGAGGAACCATGACCCGCATCGTCGCCGTCACCGCCTGCCCGTCGGGCGTCGCCCACACCTACATGGCCGCCGAGGCGCTCGCCGCCGCCGCCAAGGCCAAGGGCTGGGACGCCAAGGTCGAGACCCAGGGCTCGATCGGCATCGAGAACGAGCTCACCGCCGCCGACGTCGCCGCCGCCGACGTGGTGATCCTGACCAACGACATCGGCATCAAGTTCGAGGACCGTTTCAAGGGCAAGCCGGTGGTCAAGATCGGCGTGTCGGACGCGGTGCGCCGGGCCGCCGTGGTGATGGACAAGATCGCCGCCCATCTCGCCAAGACCGCGGCCTGACCACCGCGCGGCGGGCCCGCCTCGCGCCCCCACGGGTCCGCCGCCCCCTGCCCGGCGGCGACAGAAACGACGGATTGCCGATCATGACCTCCTCGCGCGTCGAACGCTTGAAGACGGCCCTCTTCGCCGCCCCCCGCCCGATCTCGCTCGAGCGGGCCCGGCTCTACACCGAAAGCCACCGCGACACTGCCGACCTGCCGATCGTGCTGCGCAGGGCGCATGCCGTCGCCCACGTCCTCGACGGGGTCGAGATCGCGATCCGGCCCGACGAGCGCATCGCCGGCAACCGCACCGTCGCGCCGCGTGCCGGCATCGTCTCGCCGGAGATGGACCCCTATTGGTTCGCCGACGAAATCGACACGATCCATTCGCGTCCGCAGGACCGTTTCGTGATCTCCGAGGCCGATCGCCGCTACTATCTCGACGAGCTGCTGCCCTACTGGCGCGGCAAGTCGATGAAGGATTCGATCGACGTGCGCTTTCCCGTCGAGGTGCGGGCGGCGATCGGAGCCAAGATCTTTTCGATCAACCAGACCGACAAGGGTCAGGGCCACATCATCGTCGATTATCCGACGCTGTTAGCCGAAGGGCTCGGCGGGCTCTCCGCCCGGGTCGCGGCCCATCGTGCCGAACGGCCGGACAACGCCTTCTACGAGGCGGTCGAGATCCTGCTCGCGGCGACGCGGCGCCACATCCGCCGTTACCGCGACCTCGCCCGCGCCGAGGCGACGGCGACCGCCGACCCGGTGCGCCGGGCCGACCTCGAGGCGATCGCGACGATCTCCGAACGGATCGAGACCGAGCCGCCGCGCGACTTCCAGGAAGCCGTGCAGCTCTACTGGTACGTCGCCGTGGTGCTGCAATACGAATCGAACGCTTCGTCGCTGTCGCTCGGCCGCTTCGATCGCTACATGTGGCCGTTCTGGAAAGCCTCGCTCGATCGCGGCGACGGTCCCGACGACCTCTTCGAGCTCCTGCAGATGCTGTGGATCAAGACCAACGACGTGGTGCTGCTGCGTTCGGCCGCCTCGGCGAAGTTCTTCGCCGGCTTCCCGACCGGCTACACGATCGTGCTCGGCGGGCTCACCGAAGAAGGGCTCGACGCCTGGACGCCGCTCTCCACCCTGTGCCTCGACGCCTATCAGGGCATCCGTCTGCCGCAGCCCAATCTCGGCGTGCGGATCAACGAGCGGATCGGCCGCGAATTCCTGCTGAAGACCTCCGAGACCATCCGCATCGGTACCGGCATTCCGCAGATCTTCAACGACGAGGTCGTCGTCCCCGCCTATCTCAATCGCGGCGTGACGCTCGAAGACGCCCGCGACTACGCGGTGGTGGGCTGCGTCGAGCTGTCGATCCCGGGCAAGACCTACGGCCTGCACGACATCGCCATGTTCAACCTGCTCAAGGTGATGGAACTGGTCCTCGCCGAGATGAAGGACGAGCCGGACGTCGGCTTCGACGCCGTCATCGCCCGCATCGAGACGCGGATCCGTGAGAACGTGGCGCTGATGATCGAGGGCTCGAACATCTGCGACCTCGGCCACCGCGACTTCGCGCCGGTGCCGCTGCTCTCCGCGCTGATCGACGATTGTCTCGGCGAGGGCCGCGACGTCACCGAAGGCGGCGCGAAGTACGACTTCTCCGGCGTCCAAGGGATCGGCATCGCCAATCTGTCGGATTCGCTGCACGCCCTGAAGACCTTCGTCTTCGACGAGAAGCGCATGGACTTCCGCACCTTCGTCGCCATGCTCCAGGCCGACTATCAGGTCCCCGACGGCGAGAAGACCCGCGCTTGGCTGATCAACCGCTGCCGCAAATACGGCAACGACGAGGACGACGTCGACCTGATCTCGGCCCGCCTGCTGCGCTTCTACTGCAAGGAGGTGGAGAAGGGACGCAATCCGCGCGGCGGCATGTTCTCGCCCGGCTCCTACACCGTGTCGGCCCACCTGCCGCTCGGCGCCGGCGTCGGCGCCACCCCGGACGGACGGCGGGCCGGCGAACAGCTCGCCGACGGCGGCCTCTCGCCGATGGGCGGGCGCGACCATCTCGGCCCGACGGCGGTGTTGCAGTCGGTCGGCAAGCTCGACAATCACCTCCTGTCGAACGGCAGCCTGTTGAACGTCAAGTTCCTGCCCTCGGCGCTCGATGGCGACAAGGGGCTCGCCAAGCTCGCCGACTTCCTGATGGCCTTCATGAAGTTGAAGATCGCCCACATCCAGTTCAACGTGATCGACGTGGAGACCCTGAAACGCGCCCAGGACCATCCGGAAGACTTCGCCGGTCTGGTCGTCCGTGTCGCCGGCTACAGCGCCTTCTTCGTCGAACTCGCCCG
>JAAYVT010000721.1 GCA_012517025.1 Phyllobacteriaceae bacterium
CCCGAGGGGACGCGCCGTCGCGATTTCGTCGACCGAACGCCTCAGCGCGGCAGGTCGGTCTTGCCCATCAGCTCGAGGTCGATGGCGCGGGCGGCCTGACGGCCCTCGCGGATCGCCCACACCACCAGGCTCTGGCCACGCCGCATGTCGCCGGCTGCGAACACCTTCGGCACCGAGGTCTTGTAGTCCTCCTCGGTCGCCTCGACGTTGCCGCGACGATCCTTGGCGACGCCGAGCGCGTCGATCATGCCCTCGTGCACCGGCGACACGAAGCCCATGGCGAACAGCACCAGATCGGCCTTGAGCACCTTCTCGGTGCCGGGAACCGGTTGGAACTTCCCGTCCACCTCGGTGATGTGGACTTCCTTGACCCGGCCGTCGACGCCCTCGAACTTGGTCGCGGTGACGCCGAACAGACGGTCGCAGCCCTCTTCGTGCGACGACGAGGTGCGCAGCTTCAGCGGCCAGTTCGGCCACGTGGCGAGCTTGTCCTCCTTCTCGGGCGGACGCGGCATGATCTCGAGCTGAGTGACCGAGAGCGCGCCCTGGCGCACCGAGGTGCCGATGCAGTCCGAACCGGTGTCGCCGCCGCCGATGACGACGACGTGCTTGCCGCCGGCCAGGATCGGCTCGACGTCGCCGAGCGACTCGTTCGACACTCGCCGGTTCTGCTGCGGCAGAAACTCCATGGCGAAGTGGATGCCGGAGAGCGCCCGCCCCGGCACCGGCAGATCGCGCGGCTTCTCCGAGCCGCCCGACAGCAGCACCGCGTCGTGCGTCTCCACCAGCGTCTCGACCGCCAGATCGACGCCGACCTTGGTGTTGAAGTGGAAGACCACGCCCTCGCCGACCAGCTGCTGGACGCGGCGTTCGACCACGTTCTTGTCGAGCTTGAAGTCGGGGATGCCGTAGCGCAGCAGACCGCCGGCCTTGGCGTTCTTCTCGTAGACGTGGACCTCGTGACCGACCCGAGCGAGCTGCTGGGCGGCGGCGAGGCCGGCCGGACCGGCGCCGATGATCGCCACCTTCTTGCCGGTCTTGGTCGTCGCGACCTCCGGGACGAGCCAGCCGTTCTGCCACGCCGTCTCCGAGATCGTCGCCTCGATGGTCTTGCTGGTGACCGGGGAGTCGCTCAGGTTCAGCGTGCACGCCGCCTCGCACGGCGCCGGGCAGATGCGGCCGGTGAAGTCCGGGAAGTTGTTGGTCGAGTGCAGGTTCTTCGTCGCGGTCTCGTAATCGCCGTCGTAGACCAGATCGTTCCAGTCCGGGATTTGGTTGTTGACCGGACAGCCGCGGTGGCAATAGGGCACGCCGCATTCCATGCAGCGCGCCGCCTGCCGCTCCACGTCGGGCTTGCCGAGGGGCAGCGTGAACTCGCCGTAGTGGCGGATGCGATCCGCGGCGGGTTGATACTTCAGTTCCTGCCGGTCGTATTCGAGAAAGCCGGTGACCTTGCCCATGGGGGGTACTCCGATCGCGTCTGTTGGGCGGTTCGGTGATCCGTCTCGGGCGCGGCGAGCGCGCCGGTCGAGGGACGGATCACCGCCCGGGGTCCGAGTTCCTGTCGGGTCCGATCACTCGGCCGCCTGACGTTCCTTCTGCATCCGCTCGAGCGCCTTGCGGTACTCGACCGGCATGACCTTGACGAACTTCGGCCGGAACACCTCCCAGTGCTCCAGGATCTCCTTGGCCCGGGCCGAGCCGGTCCAGTGGAGATGGCTGGAGATGAGCTGCCACAGACGCTCGTCGTCGTGACGGGTCATGTCGCCGGAGATGTCGACCTGTCCCTTGAAGTCGAGGTCGCCGCCCTGATGGTGCAGCTTCTCGAGCAGGATGTCCTCTTCCGGCACCGGCTCGAGCTCGACCATCGACAGGTTCACCCGCTTCTGGAACGAGCCGTCCTCGTCGAGCACGTAGGCGATGCCGCCCGACATGCCGGCGCCGAAGTTGCGGCCGGTCGGCCCGAGCACCACCACGATGCCGCCCGTCATGTATTCGCAGCCGTGGTCGCCCACGCCCTCCACCACCGCGATGGCGCCGGAGTTGCGGACCGCGAAGCGCTCGCCGGCGAAGCCACGGAAGTAGCATTCGCCTTCGATCGCCCCGTAGAGCACGGTGTTGCCGACGATGATCGACTTCTCCGGCACGATCTTGGAAAGCGGGTTCGGCTTGACGATCAGACGGCCGCCGGAAAGTCCCTTGCCGACGTAGTCGTTGGCGTCGCCGACCAGCTCCAGGGTGACGCCGCGCGCCGCCCAGGCACCGAACGACTGCCCCGCCGTGCCGGTGAGGGTGACGTGGATGGTGTCCTCCGGCAGACCGGTGTGACCGAAGCGCTTGGCGACCTCGCCGGACAGCATCGCGCCGACCGAGCGGTTGACGTTGATCACCTTGGTCTCGATGCGCACCGGCTGGCGGGTCTCCAGCGCCGACTGGGCGTCGGCGATGAGCCGCCGGTCGAGCACGTCGTCGATCGGATGTGTCTGTCCGATGGTGTGACGACGCTCCTCGGCCGCCGCCTTCGGCATGAAGAAGAGGCGCGTGAAGTCGAGCCCCTTGGCCTTCCAATGCGCGATCGACTTGCGGGTGTCGAGGACGTCGGTGCGCCCGGTGAGGTCGGAGAGCTTGCGGAAGCCCAGCGCCGCGAGCTGACGCCGCACTTCCTCGGCGACGAAGAAGAAGTAGTTGATGACGTGCTCGGGCTGACCGTTGAAGCGCTTCCTGAGCACCGGGTCCTGGGTGGCGATGCCCACCGGACAGGTGTTGAGGTGACACTTGCGCATCATCAGACAGCCGGCCGCGATCAGCGGCGCGGTGGCGAAGCCGAAGGCGTCGGCGCCGAGCGCCGCTCCGACGATCACGTCGCGACCGGTGCGCACGCCGCCGTCGACCTGCAGCTCGACGCGCGAGCGCAGACCGTTGACCACCAGCGTCTGCTGGGTCTCGGCCAGACCGATCTCCCACGGCGAGCCCGCGTGCTTGATCGAGGTGAGCGGGCTCGCGCCGGTGCCGCCCTCGAAGCCGGAGATGGTGATGTGGTCGGCGCGGGCCTTGGCGACGCCGGCGGCGACGGTGCCGACGCCGACTTCCGAGACCAGCTTGACCGACACTTCACCGGTCGGGTTGACGTTCTTCAGGTCGAAGATCAGCTGCGCCAGATCCTCGATCGAATAGATGTCGTGATGCGGCGGCGGCGAGATCAGCTGCACGCCGGGGGTGGCGTGACGGACCTTGCCGATCACCGCGTCGACCTTGTGGCCGGGCAGCTGACCGCCTTCGCCGGGCTTCGCGCCCTGCGCCATCTTGATCTGCATCTGGTCGGAGTTGACCAGATACTCGGTGGTGACGCCGAAGCGGCCGGACGCGACCTGCTTGATCGCCGAGCGCATCGAATCGCCGTTGGGAAGCCGCACGAAGCGATCCGGCTCCTCGCCGCCCTCGCCGGTGTTCGACCGTCCGCCGATCCGGTTCATCGCGATCGCCAGCGTGGTGTGCGCCTCGCGCGAGATCGAGCCGTAGGACATCGCGCCGGTGGCGAAGCGCTTGACGATGTCGGCGGCCGACTCGACCTCGTCGAGCGGCACCGGCGCCTGACCGAGCTCTTCCGCCGACTTGATCCGGAACAGGGCGCGGATGGTGGTCAGCCGCTCGTTCTGATCGTCGATCTGCTTGGAGAACTCCTTCTGGAAGGTCTCGAACGAGTTCACCCGCACCGCGTGCTGCAGACCGGTGATGGTGCCGGCCGTCCACACGTGCGCCTCGCCGCGCATGCGCTGGGCGTATTCGCCGCCGACGTCGAGCATGTTGGCGAGCACCGGGTCGGTGCCGAACGCCTTGGCATGGCGCGCCACCGTCTCCTTCGCCACCTCGTCGAGACCGATGCCCTCGATCTTGGTCGCGGTGCCGAAGAAGTACTGCTTCACGAACTTGCTCGACAGACCCACCGCGTCGAAGATCTGGGCGCCGCAATAGGACTGATAGGTCGAGATGCCCATCTTGGACATGACCTTGAGCAGACCCTTGCCGATCGCCTTGATGTAGCGATAGACGATCTCGTGTGCGTCGACGTCGTCGGGGAAGTGATCCTTCATCGCGATCAGGGTGTCGAAGGCGAGGTAGGGGTTGATCGCCTCGGCGCCGTAACCGGCGAGACAGGCGAAGTGGTGCACTTCGCGCGGCTCGCCCGATTCGACCACCAGACCGGCGCGGGTGCGCAGCCCCTTGCGGATCAGGTGATGGTGCACGGCGGCGGTCGCGAGCAGCGCCGGAATGGCGATGCGCTCGCGCCCGACCATGCGGTCCGACAGCACGATGATGTTGTAGACCTGACCGGCCGCCGACATGCGCACGGCCGCCTCCGCCTGGATGCAGATCGCCTCCAGCGCTGGACGCAGACCGGACGCGCCGTTGGCCGCCGGATAGGTGACGTCGATGGTGATCGACTTGAAGCCCGAGCCCTCGAGGTTCTCGATGGTACGGATCTTCTCCAGATCCTCGTTGGTGAGGATCGGCTGACGCACCTCGAGCCGCTTCTGCGCCTCGGCGCCGGCGACGTCGAACAGGTTCGGACGCGGGCCGATGAAGGAGACGAGGCTCATCACCAGCTCCTCGCGGATCGGATCGATCGGCGGGTTGGTGACCTGGGCGAAGTTCTGCTTGAAGTAGGTGTAGAGCAGCTTCGACTTGTCGGAGAGCGCCGAGATCGGGGTGTCGGTGCCCATCGAGCCGACCGCTTCCTGACCGGTGACGGCCATCGGCGGCATCAGGACCTTGAGGTCCTCCTGGGTGTAGCCGAACGCCTGCTGCAGATCGAGCAGGCTCTCGAGGGTCTTCGGCGCGCGCGGGGCGACCTCGGGCAGATCCTCGAGCACCAGCTGGGTCTCGTCGATCCACCGGCCGTAGGGATGCGCGGTGGAGATCGACTTCTTGATCTCTTCGTCGGAGACGATGCGGCCGGCCTCGAGGTCGATCAGCAGCATCTTGCCGGGCTGCAGCCGCCACTTGGCGACGATCTTCTCCTCCGGCACCGGCAGGGTGCCGGATTCCGAGGCGAGGATGACACGATCGTCGTCGGTGACGATGTAGCGGGCCGGACGCAGGCCGTTGCGGTCGAGGGTGGCGCCGATCTGGCGGCCGTCGGTGAAGCACACCGCCGCCGGTCCGTCCCACGGCTCCATCACCGCGGCGTGGTACTCGTAGAACGCCTTGCGCTCCGGATCCATCAGCTCGTTGCCGGACCACGCCTCGGGGATCAGCGTCATCACCGCGTGCGGCAGCGAATAGCCGCCGCGCATCAGGAACTCGAGCGCGTTGTCGAAGCAGGCGGTGTCCGACTGGCCCTCGTAGGAGATCGGCCAGATCTTGGCGATCTCGTCGCCGAACAGCTTCGAGGTGGTGGTCGCCTGACGCGCATACATCCAATTGACGTTGCCGCGCAGGGTGTTGATCTCGCCGTTGTGGGCGACCATCCGGTAGGGATGGGCGAGCTTCCACGACGGGAAAGTGTTGGTCGAGAAGCGCTGATGCACCAGCGCCAAGGCCGAGACGAAGCGCTCGTCGTGCAGGTCGCGGTAGTAGGCGGCAACCTGATAGCTGAGGAACATGCCCTTGTAGACGACGGTGCGGCTGGAGAAGCTGACCACATAGAAGCTGTCGAGGTCACGCTTGGTGGCGCCGTTCCAGTCGGCCTCGTAGACGTCGCCGGAAAGCAGCTTGCGGGCGATGTAGAGCCGGCGCTCGAAGGCCTCCTGATCGGCCGCCGCGCCGGCGCAGGTCACGAAGATCTGCTTCTGCACCGGCTCGGTCGCCTTGACGCCCTCGGAGAGCTTGGAGTTGTCGACCGGCACGTCGCGCCAGCCGAGCACCGACAGCCCTTCGGTCCCCACCGAGCGCTCGATGATCTCGTTCGCGCGGGTGCGCTCGGCCTCGGCACGCGGCAGGAAGAACTGGCCGATCGCATAGCGGCCGGCCTCCGGCAGGGTGAAGCCGAGCTTGGCGCATTCCTCGGCGAAGAACTGATGCGGGATCTGCACCAGGATGCCGGCGCCGTCGCCCATCAGCGGATCGGCGCCGACGGCGCCGCGATGCTCGAGGTTCTCGAGCACGTAGAGCGCGTCCTTGACGATGGCGTGGCTCTTGCGACCCTTGATGTCGGCGACGAAACCGACGCCGCAGCTGTCGCGGTTCTCGTCCGGGTCGAACATGCCCTGCGCGGGCGGCAGCGCCGTCGCCGCGGTCGCGACCGCCGGTGCGGACGAGACGGCCTCGGCCGAGTGGCCCTGGAGTTCTTCCGACGAGATCCGTTCCATGGGATCCATCCTCGCATTGGGCGGCGTCCTCTCGACGCCGGCGACACGTGTCGGCCCGACACCTGCCGCGCCCCTCCGCTCGGGGAGAAGACGCGATCGGCGCGAGCCGGGCTTTCGGGAAGTCTCTCGCTGGCAATCCTCGGGCCGCAGGGCGAAATCTCCCCGTCGCGACCACGAGGCGACCGCGAGCGCCCCGTGTCCGAGATCCGAAAACCGGCGGAAAACCGCCGAATTTCGCGATCTCCGAGAAAATAGGTCAACAAGACTGACCTATTTCTTCCGAGCGGAATGTGGCAGAAAACCGCCCTCCTCGCAACCCTTCCGTACGGCACCCCCTGCCTCCACCGGTCGCAAACGGATCAAATCTCGAGCAAATGCGACTTTCGTCGTCCGCTCTAATCGCGCCGATGCGCCGATTTCCGCCTCCGATCGCGACCTCGCGACGCGACGCCGCCGGCCCGTCGCGAGGATCGGACCCGCGCCGCGAGGGCTCGCGCGATCGCCGCCGTCGGCCTAAGGTCGCGCCGCTTCTTTCCCCTTCGCGAGGTCCGCCCGATGTTCTTCGCCTCCGACAACTGGGCCGGCGCCAGCGAGCCGGTGCTCGCCGCCGTGCTCGCCGCCGGCCGCGCCGCTCCCGTCCCCGCCTACGGCGCCGACGACCTCACGCGCCGCCTCGAGACCCGATTCTCCGAACTCTTCGAGCGCGAGGTCGCGGTGCTGCCGGTCGCCACCGGCACCGCCGCCAACGCCCTCTCGATCACCGCGCTGACCCCGCCGTGGGGCGCCGTGGTCGCCCACGAGGAGTCCCATCTGGCGATCGACGAATGCGGCGCCCCGGAGTTCTTCTCCGGCGCCCGCCTCCTGCGCCTGCCGGCCCGGCGTGGAAAGTTCGAGCCCGCCGAGCTCGCCCGCCGCCTCGCCGAGTTGCCGCGCGGCCTGCATCACGGCGAACGCTCGGTGCTGTCGATCACCTCGCCCAACGAATACGGTCTGGTGTGGAGCCCCGACGAGATCAGCGCCGTCGCCGCGGTGGCGAAGGCGGACGGCCTCGCCGTCCATCTCGACGGCGCCCGCTTCGCCAACGGCCTGGCGGCACTCGGCTGCACCCCCGCCGAGGCGACCTGGAAGGCCGGCGTCGACGTCATGTCCTTCGGCGGCACCAAGGGCGGCTGTCTGATGGCGGAGGCGATCGTCGCCTTCGATCCGGCGCTGCGCGAGAAGATCGCCTATCTGCGCAAGCGCGCCGGCCAGCTCGTCTCCAAGCATCGGCTGATCACCGCCCAATTCGAGGCTTGGCTCGACGGCGGCCACTGGCTCGAGCTGGCCCGCCACGCCAACGCCATGGCCGCCCGCCTCGCCGCCGTGATCGACCGCGCCGCCGACGTCCGGCTCGCCTGGGCGCCGCAGGCCAACGAGATCTTCGTCTTCATGTCGGCCGAGCGCGCCGCCCGGCTGCAGGCCGCCGGCGCCCACTTCCACGACTGGTCGACCGCCGCCCTCGCCCCCGAGGACGCCCCGCGCGACGGCGAGAAGCTGTGGCGTCTGGTGACCAGCTTCGCCACCACGAACGCCGAGATCGAGGCCTTCGCGGCGCTGCTGTGAGGAGAGGTCAGTCGGGGAAGTCGGCGGCGATTCGGAGGTCGCGCAACGGGCGCACCCGCCGGGTCGCCTCCTCGTAGATCGGATGCGCCTTGTAGGCGGCGAGCGCCGCCTCGTCGGCGAATTCGCCGTAGACGACGAAATCGACCTCGCGCGACCAGGCGTCGCTCTTCAGGTTGCGCCGAATCGCCAGCCGCGCGGCGTGCGGATTGGTCTCGAGCAGACGCAGGCCCGCTTCCACCGCGGCGAGATCGGACGAGTGGGGAACCGAGAAGAAGACGACGTGGCGGATCAAGTTCGGCGCTCCGGATCGGCGAGGGCGGCGCGACGCGCCCCTCGCCCCACCTCTAGCGCCCCGTTCGCTCCGAGACAAACCACCGAGCGAGAAAAGACGACGCCCCGCCGTTCGGGGGAAAACGGCGGGGCGCGAAACCGACCGGGGGCGATCGGGGCTCGACCGAGCGGGATCTCCGGGGGAGAGAGATCCCGTCTCGGGGTGGTCGCCGTCAGGCGGCGGCGACCGTCGGCGCGGCCTCGATCGTCGGCGAGGCGGGGGAAGCCTCGATGGGCGTGCTCTGGGACGCCTTGGCGATCGGGATGCGACGCGACTTCAGGGTCTCCGGGATCTCCCGGACGAGTTCGATGTGCAGCAGCCCGTTCTCCAGCCGCGCGCCCTGGACCACCACGTGGTCGGCGAGCTGGAAGCGGCGTTCGAAGCTGCGCGCGGCGATGCCGCGATAGAGGAATTCCGCCGCGCCTTCCGGGGCGACCTTCTCGCCCTTCACGGTCAACGCGTTCTCCTTGACCTCGATCGCGAGTTCGCTCTCGCCGAAGCCGGCCACCGCCATGGTGATGCGATAGGCGTTCTCGGCGGTCCGCTCGATGTTGTACGGCGGGTAGGTCGGCTGCGAAGTCTCGCCGGCACCGAGCGTGTCCATCAGCGAGAAGAGACGATCGAAACCGACGGTGGAGCGATAGAGGGGAGAGAAATCGACACGCATGACATGTCCTCCTGAGAGATGAGCGACATTTCTGAAGACCTCGCCGTCTTCCCTGCGCGCGGCCCGAGAACGTACACACGCCCTCTTCGGCACCGTCGCACGGAGCGAAGTCTTCGACGGACCCTCGCGGCGTCCGTGGAGATGATCTGGGAAGGCGCCCGAATCCTTTCAAGGGGGCGTCGCCACGATTTTCGTCGCCGCCGCCGGCACTCCCTCGTCGCCGCGGCTCGGTTGAGAACCGCACCGCCGCGCGCTATGTCGGGGGGGACCGGCAGGCCGCCCTCGGGCGGCACGGCGCGACGCCGGGGAGACCACGACGCATGCCGGCGCTCGCCACCCTCGACGACCATCCCGACGACCCGGTGCCCTCCGGCGCCGAGGTCGGCACGCTCGCCGCCGCCGACGGGGTCGCGCTGCGCTGGGCGCGCTTCGCCCCGCTCGGCCGCCTCTGCCGCGGCACCGTGCTGATTCTCCAGGGCCGGGCGGAATTCGTCGAACGCTGGTTCGAGACGATTCGCGATCTGCAGGTCCGCGGCTTCCGCGTCGTCGCCTTCGACTGGCGCGGCCAGGGCGGATCGCAGCGGATGGCGTCGCATCCGCGCATGGGCCACGTCCGCGACTTCCGCGCCTACCGCCGCGATCTCGACGCGATCCTCGCCGAGGTCGTCCCGCCACCGCCCGAACCGCTCTACGTCCTCGCCCATTCGACCGGCGCGCTGATCGCCGCCGAGGCGGCCCCCGACCTGCGCGGCCGGGTGCGGCGGATGGTGATGGTGGCGCCGTTCCTCGGCCTCGGCGATTTCGGCCTGTCGGAGGGCCTCGCCCGTCCGCTCGCCCGGCTGTTGCGCGGCCTCGGCCTGGGGCGCACCTTCGTGCCCGGCGGCGGCGCCACCGCGATCCTCACCACCCCCTTCGAAACCAACCGCCTGACCTCGGATCCGCGCCGCCACGCCCGCGGCGCCGAGCGCTCGTGGCGCCGGCCCGATCTCGCCATCGGCTCGCCGTCGATCGGCTGGCTCGCCGCCGCCTTCGCCGCGCAGACGCGGGTGATGCGGCCGGAAGCCCTCGACGCCTGGCGCATCCCGACGTTGATTCTGGCCGCCGGCGCCGACGCCGTCGTGTCGCTGCCGGCGATCGAGCGTTTCGCCGCCGCGACCCGCGCGACCGGACTGTTGGTGGTCCCCGGCGCCCGTCACGAGTTGTTGCAGGAGCGCGATCGCTGGCGCGAACAGGCATGGGCCGCCTTCGACGCCTTCGTGCCCGGCGACGGTGC
>JAAYVT010000722.1 GCA_012517025.1 Phyllobacteriaceae bacterium
GGAGAAGCGGTTGGTAGAGCGCATCGGCGAGGTCTATCTAGACGGTCTCTCCGCCACCGTCGAGCCCAACGCCGCGATCGGCCACGAGCGCGATCTCGCTCGCGCCCTGGAGCGAGTGGCGACCTATCACGACGGCGTGCGCGAGGTGCGCATCGTGGTGCGCGCCGCCGACGGCACCATCCTCGGCGATCTCGCCCGCGACGACGTTGCCGCGGCGGCGCCGCTGCCGCCGCTCGACACCGAGATCCCGCTGATCACCACCGCCGCCGATCGCAACCGCTTCTGGGTGCAGCGGCCGTTGCTGCACGACGGGACGGTCCGGGCGGTGCTCTCCGCCCAACTCGATCTGAAGCCGATCCGCGACGAGCGGTTGGCCGCCGACATCAAGTCGCTGACCGTCAACGCGTTGATGGCGGCCGGGGTGGCGGCCTTCGGTTTCTGGTTGATCCGCCGGCTGTTGGCGCCGTTGCGGCTGCTCGAGACCGCGCTGGCGCGCGCCGCCGCCGGCGACCCGCAGCCGATCGGGGCGGTCGAGGGCGTCGCCAATCCCCGCCTGCACGCGTTGATTCGCGCCTACGACGTGATGGCGACCGCCCAGATCGAGCGCACCCAGCTGCGCATCGCCCAGGCCGAACGGCTGCGCGCCGCCGATCTCGGACGATTGGCGGCGACCGTCGCCCACGAGGTGCGCAATCCGCTCGCCGGCATGCTCAACGCCGTCGACACCGCCCGCCGCTTTCCCGACAACCGGGAGGCGGTCGCCTCCTCGCTCGATCTGCTCGAGCGCGGCCTCGGCGCGATCGCGCGGGTGGTCGACACCACCTTGTCGTTCCACCGCACGCCGCGCGACGGCAAACCGGTCGACGCCGTCGACTTCGACGATCTCGCCCGCCTCGTCCGCCCGGTCGCCGAGCGGCGCGGGGTCCGCCTCGACTGGTCCGCCGAGGTCGCCGGCCCGCTGCCGCTCGACGCCGGGGTGGTTCGGCAGATCGTGCTCAACCTCGCCCTCAACGCGATCGGCGCGGCCCGTCCGGCCGGTCGGGTGGCGGTGACGGTGCGCGCCGCGACGACGGCCCTCGAGCTGACGTTCGAGGACGACGGCGCCGGCCTCGATCCCGCCGTCGCCCGCCGTCTCGAGGCGCTCGACCTCGATTGGATCGACACCTCGGAGGGCGGCATCGGTCTCGGCGTGGTGATGCGCGCGGTCGCCGCCCTCGGCGGTCGCATCCTGACCCGGCGGGAGGAGAAGCCGCCGCGCACCACGATCGAGGTGCGATTGCCGGGACAAGCGTCGCGCGACCCCGACGCCACCGTCGACGAGGAGGCTTCGTGATGCGCCGCCCGAGCATTCTCGTCGTCGAGGACGACGCCATCCTCGCCGATTCGCTGCTGACCCGGCTGACGCTCGAGGGCATGGATCCGGTGCGCGCCGCCGATTGCGGCGAGGCCCTCGCCGCGCTCGATCGCCGCAGCTTCGACGCGGTGGTGAGCGACATCCGCCTGCCCGACGGTTCCGGCGAGGAGATCTTCCGGTCGCGCCGCGCCCGTCGCGCCGTCATCCCGACCATCTTCACCACCGCCTTCGCCGACGTCGAGCAGGCGGTGCGTCTGGTCAAACTCGGGGCGGTCGATTACCTGACCAAGCCCTACGATCTCGGCGTGCTCGTCGATCTGCTCGCCCGCGTCACCCGCGCCGTCGGCGAGGCACGGCCGCCGGTCGGCGACGTCCCGGCGCGGTCGCCGGCGATGGCGCGGCTGGCCGCGAGCCTCGACCGCCTCGCCGAGAGCGACCGCAACCTGCTGCTGATCGGCGCCGCCGGGACCGGCAAGAAGACGCTGGCGCGCCGGCTGCACGACCGCTCCACCCGCGCCGGCGCGCCCTTCGTGGTGGTCGAGGGGGCGGGGCTCACCGCGGCGGCCGGCGATCGCATCCTGTTCGGTGCGGTCGCCGCCGACGGCGGTCGCGAGCCGGGGCTCGCCGTCGAGGTCGGCGAGGGCACGCTGCTGGTGGCCGAGATCGCCGACATCGCCGCCGAGATGCAGGCGCGTCTGCCGCGCTTCGTCGAGGAGCACGTCTATCGCCCGGTCGGCGGCACGCTCGAGGAGGTCTTCGCCGGCCGTCTGATGGCGACGGCGACGGCGGCGAGCGAACCCCCGCCCGGCCTGCGCGCCGATCTGGTCGATCGCTTCGGCGTCCTCGCCATCCACGTGCCGGCGCTCGCCGAGCGCGGCGAGGATCTGCTGCCGCTCGCCGAAGCGATGCTCGCCGAGGCCGCCGCCGGATCCGGCGCGAAGGCCTTCTCCCGCGACGCCGTCGCCGCGCTCGAGGCGCACGATTGGCCGGGAAACTTGCGCGAGCTGCGCAACCGCATCGTCCGCGCCCATCTCCTCGCCGAGGGCGAGACCCTCGCCGCCGCCGATCTCTTCCCCGAGCGTCCGCCGGTGGGCGAGCGCGCCGGGCTGGAGCTCGACGCGGCGCGGCGCGACGCCGAGCGTCAGGTGATCGAGGCGGCGCTCGCCGAGAACGGCGGCCGCATCGTCGAGACCGCCAAGGCGCTGGGCATCTCGCGCGTCACCCTGTGGTCGAAGATGAAGCGCTTCGGCATCGCCAAGGAGTGACCGGAACGCCGAAAACCCCGCCGTCGGCGACGGCGGGGTTCGGTAGACGGGTCGACGCGGGGAGGGCGGTCGTCAGCTCCCA
>JAAYVT010000723.1 GCA_012517025.1 Phyllobacteriaceae bacterium
ACGAGCGCCAGCGAGACGGCGCCGATCGCCCGCAGCATCGGCGAGAAGCGGCCGGCGACGAACAGCGCGAAGCCGCCGAGATAGGGCACCAGCACGGCGAGCGGCCAGGCCGTCTCGAAGTCGGGGACGGCGCCCGGGGCGAGGCCGGCGAGGCGCGCCGCCAGCGCCAGCACCGGCGCGGGATCGAGCGACAGGGCGACGGTGGCCAGCGCCGCGACGACCATCGGCGCCTGTGCCGGGCGAAGCGCGAAGAACGGGATCGGACGGTCGGCGAGGATGCCGTGGCTGCGCCGTTCGAAACAGATCCGCTGGATGGTGAGGATCGAATAGACGGCGGCGACGATCGAGGCGACGGTGCCGATCACCGCGATCGGCCAGAAGCCGGCTTCGATCGCCGCATAGAGCACCACGAATTTCGAAAACGAGCCCTTGAACGGCGACAGGCCCATCACCGAGAACAGTCCGAAGCCGAACATCAGCGAGGCGAAGGGCGTGCGGTCGACGCTGCCGACGAGATCGGCGATGCGGGTCGATCGGTTGGCGCGGACGATCTCGACCGCCGCCAACACCACCAGCGTCCGCATCACCAGCTGCAGGCCGAGGTGCATCCAGGCGCCGGTGGCGCCGATGCCGTCGCCGACCACCAGTCCGACGAGAACCCAGCCGAGCTCCGCCAGGGTGGACCAGAAGAGCATCCGCCTGAGATCGCTCACTGCGGCGAGAGCGAGGATTTCACATCCGAGCAGCAGCGCCGCTCCGATGCCTGCGAGCAATGGAATGTCCGACATGACCGATCCCGCGTCGTTCGGAGATCCGTCGGGAAGACGGATCCAGTCGGTCACGGCTTAGCGGGGGGCGGTCGGAATTACCGTCATTTGGGAGACATTCGAGAAATTCGCCGCCGTCGGCGCGGCGTGCGAGCGGCGGGGCCGGCGGACGGCCTCAGCGCCGGGCGGCGAGGGCGGGGACGCCGTTCGCGCCGAGATGATCGAGGATGAAGGCCGCCACCGTCTCGGGTCGGTTCAGGTCGAGCGTCGGCACGCTCGGGCCGACGATCGGCACGTCGGAGGCGACGGCGACGATCGGCGAGCCGGGATGCCACATCAGGGCGTGCCCCTCACTCGGACGATGCACCTCGACGGACGGCAGGCCGTGGGTGTGGAAGCCCTCGACGAGCACCAGATCGACCGGCGCCAATCGCGACAGAAGCTCTTCGAGCGACGGCTCGGCCTCGTCGCGGATCTCGTGGAGGAGCGCCCAGCGGCCGCCGGAGATCAGCAGGACCTCTTCCGCCCCGGCCTCGCGATGACGCCAGGAATCCTTGCCCGGCTTGTCGATGTCGAAGCCGTGATGGGCGTGTTTGACGGTCGAGACGGTCAACCCGCGCGCCCGCACGATCGGCAGGAGACGCTCCATCAGGGTGGTCTTGCCGGACCCGCTGCGACCGACCAAGCCGAAGATCATCATGACGCGTTCTCCCGGGAAGACGGCTCGGAGGGGAGGTCCCCTCCGAGCCCGAGGTGCGTCCGGGCGGGGCGAAACGCCCGGACGCGGAGGCTCAGGCGGCGCCCTTCGGGGCGGTGAAGACGCCGACCGTGACGGCGGGTCCGCCGTATTTCTCGACCTCGCCGACCGCGGTGTGGCCGCAGTTGCCTTGGGCGAGCTTGGAGGTGCCCATGTCGACGGTCAGCACGTTGACGTCGCCGTATTTGCACAGCGTTCCCGGCTTGCCGCCTTCCTGCGGGTCGTACCAGCCGCCTTCGTTGACCCGGATCACCCCCTGACGGATGGCGTCGGTGACCTTGGCGCCGGCGAGGATCTGGCCGCGGTCGTTGAAGACGCGGACGACGTCGCCGTCCTTGATGCCGCGCGTTTCGGCGTCCTTCGGGTTGATCAGGCAGGGCTCGTGACCGGAGACGGTGTAGGTCTCGCGCAGCGAGGTTCCGCAGAGCTGCGAATGCAGGCGGCTCTTCGGGTGGCTGGTGGCGATGTGCAGCTTGTACTTGGTCGTCGGACCGCCGAGGCGCTCCACCGGCTCGTACCACATCGGATGCGGACCGCAGTCGTCGTAGCCCATCTTCTCGATGTTCTTCGAGTAGATCTCGATCTTGCCCGACGGCGTGCCGAGCGGGTTCAACAGCGGATCCTCGCGGAACTTGCCGTAGCGGACGAAGCTCTTGCCCTCGGTGATCGGGAATTCGACCACGCCGGCGCCGTTCCAGAAGGCGTCGAACTCCGGCATGGCGATCTTCTTCGCCTTGGCCTGGGTCAGAGCGGCGTCGTAGAACGACTTGATCCACTCCATCTCGCTCTTGCCTTCGGTGAACTCCTTGCCCTTGCCGAGCTTCTCGGAAATCAGGGCGAAGATCTCGAAGTCGGTCTTCGATTCGAAGACCGGATCGATCACCTTCTTCATCGCCAGGATCGCCGAGCCGGCATAGTCGCCGACGCTCTCGATGTCGTTGCGTTCATAGGAGGTGGTCGCCGGCAGCACGATGTCGGCGAAGCGGGCGGTCGGGGTCCACTGGAAGTCCTGCACCACGAAGGTGTCGAGCTTCTGGAAGGCCTGGACCTGACGGTTGCGGTCCTGATGGTGGACGAACGGATTGCCGCCGACCCAATAGGCCATCTTGACGTCCGGGTACTTCGCCTTCTTGCCGTTGAAGTCGAAGTCCTTGCCGGGGTTCATCAGCATGTCGACGACGCGGGCGCAGGGGATGGTCGCGGCTCCCGCCTCGGTCATCCAGGCGGCGCCCTCCTTGGCCTTGCCGCCGTCGGTGATGCCGGTCAACACCGGCGCGTCGGCCGACGGCGCGCCGCCGTTGGCGTAGTGATAGGAGAAGCCGAAGCCGCCGCCGGGCAGGCCGATCTGGCCGAGCATCGCGGCGAGGGTGACGAGCATCCAGTGGCGCTGTTCGCCGTAGTGCTGGCGCTGCAGCGAGAAGCCGCCGGCGAGCATGGTGCGGTTCTTGGCGAAGGCGCGCGCCAGACCCTTGATCACGTCGGCCGGGACGTCGCAGATCGCGGCGGCCCATTCGGCCGACTTCGGCTGCTTGTCGGTCTCGCCCATCAGATAGGGCAGGAACTTGTCGAAGCCGGTGGCGTAGTCGGCGAGGAACTTCTCGTCGTGCAGCTTCTCGACGACCAGGGTGTGGGCGATGCCGAGCATCAGCGCGACGTCGGTCTGCGGCCGCGGCGCTATCCATTCGGCGCCGAAGAAATCGCAGGTCTCGGTCTTCACCGGATCGATGCAGATGACCTTGGTGCCCTTGGCCTTGAGCGCCTTCATGCCCTCGTAGCCGCCGTGATCGCCGATGGTCCAGCTGATCTGGTTGGTGAGCATCGGATCGGCGCCCCAGAACACCATCAGTTGGGTCTCGGCGACGACCACCGGCCACACCGTCTGCTGCTCGTACATCTCGAGCGTGCCGACGACGTGCGGCATGATGATCTGCGCCGCGCCGGTCGAATAGTCGCCCGAGGCGTTCACGAAGTTGCCCTTGAGGTTCATCATCCGCCGGAGCAGGCTCTGGCAGTTGTGCAACCGGCCGGGGCTCTTCCAGCCGTAGGAGCCGGCGAAGGTGCCGGTCGGTCCGTAGGTCTTCTCGACGCGCACCAGTTCCTTGGCGACGAGATCGATCGCTTGGTCCCAGGTGACGCGGACGAAGTCGCCGGCGCCCCGCGTCTCGGGAGAGGCGCCCGGGCCCTTCTCGAGCCAGGCGCGGCGCACCATCGGATATTTGATGCGGGTCGGCGAATAGATGCTGTCGAGCACGCCCGACAGCTGATGGCTCGGCGCCGGGTCCTTCTCCCAGGGCTTCACCGAGACGACGCGGCCGCCCTCGACCTTGGCGCGGAAGGCGCCCCAGTGGCTGCCGGTCAGCACTTCGCCGTCGGGGGTGGCGGCACGCGCGCCGACCGAAAGCAGCGAGGGTCCGGCGAAGCCGAAGACGCCCGCGACCAATCCCCATCCGAGCAGGCTGCGCCTGGACATTTCGGCCTGGAATTCCGTGTCGGAGACGATGGACATCTGTCTCTCCTTGGTTGTCGGGTGAGCGTCGTCACGCCGTTCTGGAGTCGTCGTGTGGTTGGCCGGCCTCGATCGCCGCGGCGAGAAGCGCGGCCGAGGCGGCGTGGAAACCGGTGTCGTCGGTGGCGTCCAAGCCGGCGCGGAACGCCGGCAGCCAGCCGCGCAGGCGATCGGCGAGGGCGAAGCGATCGGGATGGCCGGCCGCCATCAGATGGGCGAGGAGGGCGGTCTCGATCGCGAGGTGGTCGGAGGGCTCGCGATCGAAGCCGACCGAAAGATCGTGCGCGGCGAGGAGGCGATCCATCTCGCCGGTGGGGGCCTGGAACAACCGTCCGCCGCAGCGATGGACGGATTCGTAAGGGGCGACCGTCGCCGGACCGGAAAGGCCGAGGAAGAGCAGCCCGAACACCCGGCCGAGCCGGCGAGCGAGCGTCGCGTCGTCGGTCTCGCCGGCGAGGCCCGCCCGGAAGGCGGCGATCGGCTCGGCGAGCGCGGCATCCCCGGCGAGACGGGTCAGGAGGTCCGCTCCGGCGCCGCGACGGAGCGCGGCGACGGTGTCTTGCGTGGGCGAGGCGGCGAACAGCCCGGCGAGGACGAGCAGGAGGGCGGCGACGTCCTCGGAGGCGGCGCGGGCGGCGAAGATCGGCGCGGCGACGGGGTGGGCGTGGGCGGAGGCGAGGGCGGTCATGGATGACCTCCGGTGTCCTGCGCGTGGAGCTGCACCCACTTCTGGAGGAAGCGGAACTGTTCGTCGTCGAGGGCGACGAAGCGCTTCATCGCGTTGAGGTTGCCGATCCACTGGTTGGCGAGGTAATGGCCGGTCTGCGGCGCGGCGTGGCACAGGCCGCAGGAGGCGTTGAACATCTCTGAACCGAGCGATTCGACGTCGGCGGTGGCCTTGGTCAGCAGCGAGGCGGAGATCCAGGCGGTGAGCGACGCCTCGGTCCACTTCTGGGCGGTGTCGGGGTCGGTGACGGTGGCGCCGTGCTCGACCTTGTCGAGCGCGCCGGCCCCGAGCGCGGCGACGAAGATGCGCTTGCCCTGCAGCGCGTAGAGGATGCGTTCGGCGCCCTCCTGCTGCCAGCCGGCGATCTTCACCTTGAGGAAGCCGCCGTCCTTCGCGAGCACCTCGACCGGGGTCGGGGCGAGCAGACGGCCGTCGACCGCGGCGGTCTCGGAGGACGGCTTTTCGAGCCACAGCCCTTTGGTCGCCAGCGAGGTCGGTTTGTCGCCGGGGGCCCAGGTCGCGGTCTTGGAGGCCTCGATCAGGGCGGCGGAGATCGACTTCCAGCCGGTCGTCATGTCGGGCAGCTTGTGGGCGATGCCCTTGTGGCAATCGATGCAGGTTCCGCCTTCCTTCCAGGCCTTCTGCATCTGGTCGGAGGCTTCCTTCTTCTTCTGATGGGCGAAGTCCATCGCCTCGAAGGCGTGGCAGTTGCGGCACTCGCGGCTGTCGGAGGCCTTCATCCGGTCCCACTCGTGCTTGGCGAGTTCGAGCCGGTGCTCTTCGAACTTCTCCGGCGTGGAGATGTAACCGGTGAGCTTGCCCCACACTTCCTGCGACGCCTGGACCTTGCGGACGATCTTGTGCGTCCAGTCCTTCGGAACGTGACAATCCGAACAGATCGCGCGGACGCCGGCCGGGTTCGAGTAGTGGATGGTCTTCTTGTACTCCTGATAGACGTTGTCGCGCATCTCGTGGCAGTAGGTGCAGAATTCGAGGCTGTTGGTCGCCTCCATCGCGGTGTTGAAACCGCCCAAGCCGACGACGCCGACGACGATGCCCGCCGCGCCGGCCAATCCCAGCGAAGTGGGGCGTTTCAGGAGATCGAGTGCCTTCTTCCACACGGCTTCGTTTCCCTCGACCGAATTGCGTCGGGGACGAACCATGGGCCGGGGCGGTGAACGGGTTTCGCTCGAGCGATGAACGCGGTGTAGAGAATTGTGAACCGATGTGAACCGCACGCGGCGGCATCTTGACGGAAGCGGTGGACCGCCGTTCTTGAGACGGTATGAACAAGACCCATCACGTTCTCGTCGTCGAAGACGATCCGGTCAGCCGGCAGACGCTCGCGGCCTATCTGCGCAAGGACAACCACAGGGTTTCCGAGGCGGAGAACGGTGACGCGATGCGGCGCATCTTCGCCGGCGGCGACGTCGCGGTGGTTCTGCTCGACATCAACCTTCCGGGCGAGGACGGTTTGTCGCTCCTGCGGGAGTTGCGGCGGCAGTCGGAGGTCGGCGTCATCATGGTGACCGGCCGCGACGATCAGGTCGATCGCATCGTCGCCCTGGAACTCGGCGCCGACGACTACGTCACCAAGCCCTACGACATGCGCGAGCTGTTGCCGCGCACCAAGAACCTCGCCCGGCGGGTCGCCGCGGCGCGGCTGGTGCGTCAGGACGAGGCGACCAAATATTTCGCCGGCTGGTGCCTCGACATCCCGCATTGGAGCCTGACCGACGCGCAAGGGCGCGAGGCGCGGCTCACCCGGGCCGAGTTCGAGTTGCTGGCGACCCTGGTCACCCATCGCGGCCGCATCTTCACCCGCGACGCGCTGATCGATCACGTCAGCCGGCGCGATCGCGATCCGCTCGACCGCACCATCGACGTGCTGATCGGCCGGCTGCGCCGCAAGATCGAGACCGATCCGGCGCATCCCAAGCTGATCATCACCGTCCACGGCATCGGCTACGTCTTCGCCGGCTGAGCGGCGGCGATCTCGCCCCAGGTCGCGTCGAGCGCGGCGCGCGCGGCGGCGAGGACCGCGACGAGATCGCGGACCTCTTCGGCGATCGCCGTCGCCTCGCCGCGGGCGGTCCGCTCGACCCGGGCGGCGCGATCGGAGAGCCGGACGAGCCCGACGTGGCGCGACGAACTCTTCAGGCGATGGGCGATCTCCGCCACCTCTGTCCGCGCGTCCTTCGCCGACGCGCGGCCGAGATCCTCGGCAACCGACGCCGTCGTGGTGCGCCAGGTCTCGACGATCCGGGCCGCCGCCTCGAAGCCGAGCACGGCGACGTGTTCGTCGAGCACGCTTCGGTCGACGACCGCGTCCGGCACCGGATCCGACGGCGCGGCACAGGCCCGGCGGCCGGGGGAGGCGACGCCGACCACCCGGCGCAGCAGGTCCTCGAGCCGTCTGGCGCGGAACGGTTTGCCGAGGAAGTCGTTCATGCCGGCGGCGAGGCAGGCGTCGACGTCGGCGGGCAGGGCCTGCGCCGAGGCCGCGACGATCGGCACCGCGGCGCGGCGCGGATCGGCGAGCCGGCGGATGCGGCGGGTCGTCTCCAGACCGTCGATGTCGGGCAGGCGGATGTCCATGAGGACGACGTCGAAATCGCGCGCGCCGGCTGCGGCGACCGCCGCTTCGCCGGTCGACACGATCATCGGGCGGTGGCCGGCCCGCTCGAGCAGGCCGCGGGCGACCAGCGCATTGACCTCGGTGTCCTCGACCACCAGCACGTCGAGCGCCCGCATCGGCAGCTGGGTCGCGGCGCGAGGGCCGTTCGCCGGGGTCGGCGATCGCCCGGCGCCGGGCGCGAAGGGCACGGTGAAGCCGAAGCGGCTGCCCTCGCCGAGCCGGCTGTCGAACGACATGCGGCCGCCCATCAGGTCGACGAGACGGCGGCAGATGGTGAGGCCGAGGCCGGTGCCGCCGAAACGGCGGGCGACCGAGCCGTCGGACTGGGTGAAGGGCTCGAAGATGGCGGCGCGCCGCTCCGGCGCGATGCCGATGCCGGTGTCGGTGACGGTGAAGCACAAATTGCGCTCGCCCGCCGCCACGCCGACGTCCTCGACCGACAACCGCACGCTTCCCGCGGGGGTGAACTTCACCGCGTTGCCGACCAGGTTCAGCAGGATCTGCCGCAGCTTGCCGGGATCGCCGACGACGCTCGGCAGCACCGGCAGATCGACGATCAGATCGAGATCGGGCTTGCGGCGGGCGATCGGCCGCATCAGCCCGACGACGTCGTCGACCACCGCGGCGACCGAAAACTCGACGTGCTCGAGATCGAGGATGCCGGCCTCGATCTTGGAATAGTCGAGAATGTCGGCGACCACCGAGGAGAGGATCTCGGCGGAGCGCCCGACGGCGTCGACCCGCTCCCGGGTGGTGTCGTCGAGCGGGCTCGCCTGCAGCAACTCGGCGATGCCGAGGATGCCGTGGATGGGGGTGCGGATCTCGTGGCTCATGGTGGCGAGGAAGGTCGATTTGGCCCGGTTGGCGGCCTCCGCCTCCTCCTTCGCCTTGCGGTATTCGGTGACGTCGACGAGGATGACGACGGTGCCGAGGTATTTCTCCGAGACGTCGAGCATGCGTTGGCGGCGGATATCGAACCAGCGTCGGCCGATCCGGGTGTCGAGTTCGCGCTCGCACACCGGTTCGCGGCAGGTTTCGACGTCGAAGCCGAGCATCGCCGCGAGGTCCGGACGGGCGTCGCCGTAATAGCCGGCGCCCGGGGTCCGGGTCACGGCGAAGTGCTTCGCCGCGGCGTGGTTCATGTTCTCGACCAATCCGTTGGCGCCGATCAGGAAGACCGGATCGTCGAGGCTCTCGAAGATCGTCAGATAGCGGTTCTTCTCGTTGGTGATCAGACGGTTCTGCGTCCGCAGCTGTTCGGTGTCCTCGGCGGCGGAATGGTTCGCCCACTCGTCGCAGAAGCCGACCTCCATGCGGTCGAAGAAGTTCTCGATCACCTCTCGCCATTGGCGCCGTTCGTCCTCGCTCGTCGCTTCGTCGTCGACGAGATCGAGATAGGTGCCGCGATAACTCTTCATCAGACCGAGGAAGAGGCCGAGGGTGATGCCGCGGGTGCGATGCCGCCGGGCCGCCTCGATGCCGTAGAAGGCGATGGGATCGCGACCGTATTCGGCCTCCGCGACGACGGCGGTCAAGGCTCGGCCCTCCGCCAGCACCGTCAGGAGCGGCGCCGAAAGCCCGTGGATGGAGGCGCGCCACGCCTGTTCCAGCGTCGAGGTGAAGGGGGTGTAGCCGCGCTCCTTGGCGTAGTCGATGATCCGCGCCGTGAGCCGATCCTCGTTGCCGGCCACGACGTCGTGGAGCCGTCGCATCGCGTCCATGTCGTCCGTCCCGTCCTCGACCACCGGGTTCCTCGAAGCGACGCACCATACCGGATGATCCGCGCCGGCGCTTCGGGAGGAGTGCTGACGGCACGGCCGCCGGGCAGCACCGGCATGGCGGATCCCCGCGTTCCCCGGAGCGGTCGGCGAAACGGCGCTCGCTCGGGTCGTCGGGAATTCGGCGGCGCTCACCCCGCCGTGGCGGGGCGGCGAGCGACGAAGACGAGGGCGAGCGCGGTCGCCACGGCGAGCAGGAGCGTGGCCGCCGTGAGGGCGGTGGAGACCCGATGGGCGAGGAGCGCCGTCCCTTCGAGGCTGCCGGAGCCGATGCCGGCGACGGCGACGAGGACGCTCAAGCCCAGCGCGCTGCCGATCTGGTGGCTGACGTTGACGAGGCCGGAGGCGGCGCCGGCGTTGCGGGCGTCGACGTCGACGATCCCCGCGGCGGTGAGCGGTCCGAGCACCAGGCCTTGCCCGAAGCCGATCAGGATCATCGGAACGGCGATGGCGAAGGCATAAGACGCCCCGGCGTCGATCCGCGACAACCAGCCGAGGCCGACGACGCCGATCGCGAGCCCGCTCGCCAGCAGCCGACCGTTGCCGAACCGCCGGGTGAGCTTCGGCACGGCCATGGCGGAGGCGAAGTTGACGAGCGTCGTCGGCAGGAAGGCGAGACCGGTGGCGAAGGGGCTCCAGTGCGCGACGTCCTGCAGAAAGAGACTGATGAAGAACCAGAAGCCGATCATTCCGCCGAGGAAGAAGACGCGGGCCGCATAGGCCGCCGACCGTACCGGATGGGCGAACAGGGCGAGCGGCATGATCGGTTGGGCGGCCCGCCGTTCGACCGTCACGAAGACGGCGAGGAGGGCGAGACCGGCGACGGCGGTCGCGGCGGTCGTCCCGTCCGCCCAGCCGGACGAGGCCGAGCGGACGATCGCATAGACCAGTGCGGTCATGCCGACGGTCGAGGTGATCGCGCCGGCGAGATCGAAGCGGCCCTGGTGGCGCTCGGTCTCGGCGATGAACCGCGGCGTCGCGAGGATCAGGGCGAGGCCGATCGGCAGGTTGATCAGGAAGCCGGCCCGCCAGGAGACGAGATCGGCGAGGACGCCGCCGACGACGAGACCGACGCTCGCGGCGATTCCGGCGACGGCGCCGTAGAGGGCCACCGCGCGGGTCCGCTCGGCGCCGGCCTGGAAGTTGGTCTGGATCAGTGCCAGCGTCGACGGGGCGAGGACGGCCGAGCCGAAGCCTTGCGCGGCTCGGGCGGCGAGCATGACCGCGGCCGACGGCGCGACGGCGATCACCACCGACGCGGTGGTGAAGATCGTCAGCCCGACCAGGAACATGCGGCGGCGGCCGAGAATGTCGCCGGCCCGCGCTCCGAGCAGCAGGAAGCCGCCGAAGGCGAGGGTGTAGGCGCTCTGGACCCAGGAAAGGCCGGCGTCGGTGAAGCCGAGCTCGTCGTGGAGCTTTGGCAGGGCGGTGATGACGATGGAGATGTCGAGCACGATCATCATGTAGCTCGCCAGGACGATCGCCAGAATCATGCCCTGATGGGGCGACGACCCCGGCGCGGCGGCGGACGACGCGTCATTCGACATCGAGCGCTCCCGCGTATCGGTCGTCGCCGACGTGCTCCAGCCACTCGACCGCGGAGCCGTCGACGGCCTCCTGGATCGCGATGTGGGTCATCGCGGTCGAGGGCGCGGCACCGTGCCAGTGCTTTTCGCCGGCCGGGATCCAGACGACGTCGCCGGGGCGGATCTCGCGGATCGGTCCGTCCCACGCCTGCACCCGGCCGCAGCCGGCGGTGACGATCAACGTCTGGCCGAGCGGATGGGTGTGCCATGCGGTACGGGCGCCGGGCTCGAAGGTCACGGCGGCCCCGCTCGCCCGCGCCGGCTCGTGGGTGGGGAAGAGGAAGTCGACCCGCACGGTTCCGGTGAACCAGTCGGCCGGGCCGCCGGCGGAGGGTGTCGCTCCGATGCGGGTGATGTCCATGACACGAACTCCCGTTCGCCGTTCCGCGACGGAACGGCGTCGATCCTCGATGAGGTGTGGGGAAGGGCGGCGGGCGCCCCCGCCGCCGAGGCGTCACTCGGAGAGCGTCGCCATGTCGATGACGAAGCGGTACTTCACGTCGGCTCGCTTCAGCCGGTCGAAGGCCGCGTCGATGTCCTGCATGCGGATCACCTCGACGTCGGCGCCGATGCCGTGCTCACCGCAGAAATCGAGCATCTCCTGGGTGTCGCGGATGCCGCCGATCAGCGAGCCGGCCACCGCCTTGCGGCGGAACACCATCGGGGTGGTGTCGAGCGCCGGCTCGAGCGGTCCGAGATAACCGACCAGCACCAGCGTGCCGTCGGTCGTCAGCGTCGGGACGTAGGGGTTCACGTCGTGGACGTAGGGAACCGTGTCGATGATCAGGTCGAAGGTGTCGGCGACCGCCGCCATCTGATCGGCGTCGGTGGAGATCACCACCCGGTCGGCGCCGAGCCGACGGGCATCGGCCTCCTTGCCCGGCGAGCGCGAGAACAACGTCACCTCGGCGCCGAGCGCATGGGCGAGCTTCAGCCCCATGTGGCCGAGACCGCCGAGGCCGACGATCGCGACCTTGGAGCCGGGACCGACTTTCCAATGCCGAAGCGGCGACCAGGTGGTGATGCCGGCGCAGAGCAGAGGCGCGGCTCCGGCCGGGTCGATCGTCTCGGGCACTTTCAGCACGAAGCGTTCGGTGACGACGATCGACTGCGAATAGCCGCCGTAGGTGGTCATGCCGTCCTTCGGGTCGACCGCTCCGTAGGTGTAGACGCAGTGCGGGCAGTACTGCTCCTCGCCGTCCTCACACGGATCGCAGGCGAAGCAGCTGTCGACCATGCAGCCGACCCCGACCCGGTCGCCGACTTCGAATTTCGTCACGTCCGCGCCGACCGCCGAGACTCGGCCGATGATCTCGTGACCGGGGACCATCGGGTAGGCCGAGAAACCCCAGTCGTTCTGGACGTTGTGCAGATCGGAATGGCAGACGCCGCAATAGAGGATCTCGATCACCACGTCGTCGGGACGCGGGTCGCGGCGTTCGAAGCGCCAGGGGGCCATCGGGGCCTTGGCGGACTGCGCCGCCCAGCCGAGTACGTTCAAGGTCATCGCCGGGTCTCCGGTTCTCTTCGGGGCGATCGGCGAGGCGCATACGCGAGCTTCCGGCCGATCGGGATCGTCGGCGAAGCTAACCGGTTGCCTCGCCGTGGATTAGATGGTGAAATCCGCATGAACCCATGAGCAGTGCTCACGAATGCTCAAAGAAAATCTCGCCGATCTCCTCTCCTTCCGGGTCGTGGCCGAAGCCCGCAGCTTCACCAAGGCGGCGGCCAAGCTCGGTGTGTCGCAGTCGGCGTTGAGCCACGCGATGCGCGCGCTCGAGGCGCGTCTCGGCGTTCGGCTGCTCGCCCGCACCACCCGTTCGGTGGCGCCGACGGAGGCCGGCGAACGGCTGCTGCGGGTCGTCTCCCCGGCGTTCGACGAGATCGGCGGCGAACTCGAAGCGCTCGGCGAGCTCCGCGAAAAGCCGGCGGGCAACTTCCGCATCACCGCCGGCGACGACGCGGTCGAACGGATCCTGTTGCCGGCGCTCGGCCGCATCCTGCCGGAGCATCCCGACATCAAGGTCGAACTGACCGTCGAGGCGGAGCTCGTCGACATCGTCGCCCGGCGCTACGACGCCGGCGTCCGTCTCGGCGAACAGGTCGCCAAGGACATGATCGCCGTGCCGATCGGGCCGGAGATGCGGATGGCGGTGGTCGGATCGCCCGATTATTTCGCGAACCGGCGCCGTCCCGAAACCCCCGACGATCTCACCGCCCACGACTGCATCAATCTGAGGCTTCCGACCTACGGCGGCTTCTACGCCTGGGAATTCGAGAAGGGCGGTCGCGAGTTGAAGGTCCGGGTCGAGGGACAGCTCGCCTTCAACACGTCGAAACAGGCGATCGCTGCGGCCGTCGCCGGGCTCGGTCTGACCTCGACGTTGGAAGGCATGGTGGCCGATCCCATCGCCGCCGGTC
>JAAYVT010000724.1 GCA_012517025.1 Phyllobacteriaceae bacterium
CTCCTCGCTTGGCTGAAGACGCGCGGCCCCGAATACGAATGGGCGCTGGAGAAGGCCGAGGCGATCCGCGTCGCGCTCGACCGTGTCCACGCCGCCCCCGGCGCGCCGCTCGCCGGCGCCGAGGAAGTCGCCCTGTTCCCGCCGATGACCGGGGGCTGAGATGACCGCCGTTCCCGTCACCGTCCGCGTCCAGGCCGAGCCCTTCGACGTCGCCGCCGAGACCGAGAAGCTCACCGCCGGCCGTACCGACGTCGGCGCCGTCGTCGCCTTCACCGGCCTGTGCCGGGCCGAGGAGGGCCGCCTCTCGGCGCTCGAGCTCGAGCACTATCCCGGCATGGCCGAGGCCGAGATCGAGCGCACCGCCGCCGAGGCGATCGCCCGCTGGCCGCTGCTGGGCGTCACCGCCATTCACCGCTACGGCGTCATCCGCCCCGGCGAGCCGATCGTGGTGGTGATCGTGACGTCGTCGCATCGCGCCGCCGCCTTCGAGGCGGCCGCGTTCCTGATGGACTTCCTGAAGACCCGGGCGCCGTTCTGGAAGAAGGAAGTCGCCCTCGACGGCTCGAAGGGCGACTGGGTCGACGCCCGTGAGGCCGACGACGCCGCCGCCGCGAAGTGGCACGCGCCGCGCGACTGACCCCGCCGTTCGGCGCATCGGCATCGCCGCCCCGCCGTCCCGTCTCGACGTCGACCGATCTCGTGGCGATCGAGATCGGCGACCGTGGCGTCTCGGTCGGACCGGACGCCACGGCCGAGGGTCAGAAGTAGCTGACCTGCTGGTTGGCCTTGCCGTGACAGGGCCACAGGATCATCCGCGTCCGCGGCGCGAGCGCGCCGCCCCTGGCGTCCCAACACCGCCCGTCCTGGCTGCGGACCGCCGGCGCGGAGTTGTCGACCACCCAACGCATGCGGGTGGCGTTGCATCGCACCAGTGCCAACCCCTGCCGAACGACGTCGTCGACGCAGAAGGCGCGGTTGGCCCGCGCCACCACCTGCTTGCGGCCCGCATCGTAGTCGAACAGCTGCGGTCCCTTGCCGTGGCAGGGCCACAGCTGGATCGGCGTGCCCTCGGCCAGCTTGCCGCCGGCGATGTCGACGCAGAGCTCCGTCTTCTTCGCCAGATAGAACCCCTCCGCCCGCGCCGGCCCCGCCCCCACGGACACCGCGAACACGGCTGCCGCCGCGAGCATTCCCCAAGACTTCGTCATGAATACCCCCCTCTCGATACCGCAGCTCACTTCAGCTGCACTTCCGCCATGTAGTCCTCGAGCAACCCCAACGACAGCGCGCCGGGGGTAAATCGGTAGGACGCGATCTCCGAGACCGGCGTCACCTCCGCCGCCGTTCCGGTGAGGAAGCACTCGGAAAAGTCCGCCATCTCCTCCGGCAGGATCCGCCGCTCGATCACCTCGATCCCCTTCGCCTTCGCCAATCCGATCACCGTCCGGCGCGTGATGCCGTCGAGGAAGCGGTCGGCGAGCGGCGTGTGCAGCGCGCCGTCCTTGACGAAGAACACGTTGGCCCCGGTCGCCTCGGCGACGAAGCCCTCGAAGTCGAGCATCAAGGCGTCGGCGTAGCCCTTCTTCTCGGCCGCGTGCTTGGAGATGGTGCAGATCATGTAGAGGCCGGCCGCCTTCGACTTCGACGGCGCGGTGCGCGGATCCGGCCGGCGATACTCGGCGAGGTCGAGGCGGATGCCCTTCATCCGCTCCTCCGGCTTGAAGTAGCTCGGCCACTCCCAGGCGGCGATGGCGACGTGGATGGTGTTCTGCTGCGCCGAGACCCCCATCATCTCCGAGCCGCGCCAGGCGACCGGGCGAACGTAGGCGTCGACGAAGCCCATCCGCTCGAGCACCTCCTCGCAGGCCGCGTCGAGCGCCTCCACCGAATAGGGGATCTCGAAGCCGAGCAGCTCGGCCGAGCGATGCAGACGCTCGTGATGCGCGCGTTGCTCGAAGACGACGCCGCCGTAGGCGCGCTGGCCTTCGAACACGCAGGAGCCGTAGTGCAACCCGTGCGTCAGCACGTGGATCTTGGCGTCGCGCCAGTCGACGAAGGCGCCGTCGAACCAGATGACGCCGTCACGGTCGTCGAATGCCGGGGTCATGTCTCTCTCCTCCCGAGGACCGCCATCGGCCGGGCGACCGATCGGACGATCGTTCGGGTTTTCCCCCGAAGCCGCGCCGGATGCAAGGCGTCGCGCCGCCCGACGGGTTTGGCCTCGCCGTCGCCTCGAGCTATCGTGTCGGCACGAAGCCGGCGTCGCCGGCGTGGACGATTCCGAAGAAGGCCGATGGTCGCGACCCCCCCGCCCGACGAGACGACCGCCCGCTCCGCCGCACGTCCCCGCCGCCCCGCGCCGCCGCCGGCCGGCGGCACCGGACGCTCCGACCAGCCCTCCTCCGCCTTCCTCGAGATGCTGGAGCTGTTCTACTTCGCCTACCGCGACTTCGTCGCCGATCCCGACGCCATCCTGGCCCGCATCGGCTTCGGCCGCGCCCATCATCGGGTGCTGCATTTCGTCGATCGCAATCCCGGCCTCTCGGTCGCCGAGCTGCTCGACATTCTGAAGATCACCAAGCAGAGCCTCGCCCGGGTGCTGAAGGAACTGATCGAGACCGGCCACATCGAGAGCCGCACCGGCTCGACCGATCGCCGTCAACGCCTGCTCTACGCCATCGACAAGGGCCGGGCGCTCGCCCGCTCGCTGTCGCTGCCGCAGATCGGACGGATCGCCGCCGCCTTCCAGGCGCTGGGGCCCGACGGCGCGGCGCGCGCCCGCGACTTCCTGCGGCTGATGATCAACGCCGACGAGCGCCCGCGCGTCAGTCGCTACACCAACCGCCCCGCCGCGCCGCCGCCCCTGCCGCGAGATCCCGCATGACCGAAGCTCACGTCCCCCGCGACGAAGCCCCTCATCTCCTCGTCGTCGACGACGACAGCCGCATCCGCACGCTGATCTCCCGCTTCCTCACCGAGGCGGGTTTCCGCGTCACCGCCGCCCAGTCGGCGGAGGAGGCGCGCAAGAAGATGGGGGTGATCGACTACGACCTGCTGGTCGTCGACGTGATGATGCCGGGCGAGAGCGGCATGGACTTCACCGCCTCGGTGCGCGCCGGCTCGGCCGTGCCGATCCTGATGCTGACCGCCCGCTCCGAGACCGAGAGCCGCATTCAGGGTCTGTCGCTCGGCGCCGACGACTATCTCGCCAAGCCCTTCGACCCGCGCGAGCTGCTGCTCCGGATCAACAACATCCTCAAGCGCGGCGGCCCGGCGCCGAAGCCGCGCCCCAAGGAATTGCGGTTCGGCGCCTTCGTCTGGGACGGCGAGCGCGAGGAACTCAGGCGCGACGACGAGGTGGTGCGGCTGACCGACGGCGAACTGCGGCTGATGCGCATGCTCGCCGAGCGCCCCGGCGACACCATCCCCCGTCACGAGATCGTCCAGGGCGAGAGCGCCCTCGGCGACCGCACCGCCGACGTCCAGATCAACCGCCTGCGCCGCAAGATCGAGGCCGATCCGGCCAACCCGGTCCACATCGTCACGGTGCGCGGCCAAGGCTATCGCCTGAAGATCGATCAGGTCGCCACATGAGGGAACCCGACCCCGCTCCGCCGCGACTGTTGCGCGACGAACCGCTGATCCGCGCCCGCCTCGCCTGGCGCCGCTTCGCCCGCCGCCTCGCCGACCACATGCCGAAGGGCCTCTACGGCCGCTCGCTGCTGATCGTCATCCTGCCGATGCTGATCCTGCAGTCGGTGGTCGCCTACGTCTTCATGGAGCGCCATTGGCGCCTCGTCACCGGTCGCCTGTCCGAAGCGCTCGCCCGCGACGTCGCCGCCGTGATCGACGTCATCGAGACCTGGCCGCAGGATCCCGACTGGCGCATCGTCGGCTCGATCGCCGAGCGCGATCTCGGCTTCACCGTCACCGTCCTGCCCGGCACCACTCTGCCGCCACCGATGCCCAAGCCGTTCTTCTCACTGCTCGACAGCGCCCTGTCTGAGGAGATCGGCAACCGCATCCACCGCCCGTTCTGGATCGACACCGTCGGCAATTCCGACCTCGTCGAGATCCGCATCGTGATGAAGTCGGGCATTTTGCGCGTCATCGCCCGCCGGTCGCAGGCCTATGCCTCCAACTCCCACATCTTCCTGGTGTGGATGGTGTCGACCTCGCTGGTGCTGATCCTGATCGCGGTGCTGTTCCTGCGCAACCAGATCCGCCCGATCCAACAGCTCGCCGACGCCGCCGAGAGCTTCGGCAAGGGCCGCCCGGTCGGCGACTTCAAGCCGCGCGGCGCCCGCGAGGTCCGGCGCGCCGGCGAGGCCTTCGCCGTCATGCGCGGCCGCATCGAGCGTCAGATCGAGCAGCGCACCGCCATGCTCGCCGGCGTCAGCCACGATCTGCGCACCGTGCTGACCCGCTTCCGCCTGCAGACCGCGCTGATGCCGGAAGGCCCCGACCGCGAGGCGATGGAGACCGACGTCGACGAGATGCAGGCGATGCTCGAGGCCTATCTCGCCTTCGCCCGCGGCGAGGGCAACGAGGAGGCGACCGCGACCGACATCGCCGAGCTGCTGCGTGCCATCGCCCAAGACGCCGAGCGCGCCGGCTTCGAGATCGCCCACACCTTCGCCGGTGCTCCGACCGTCGTCGTCCGCCCCAACGCCTTCAAGCGCCTCCTCGGCAACCTCGTCGGCAACGCCCTGCGCCACGGCGAGCGGGTCGAGCTGCGCGGCATCCACGTCGGCGACTGGCTGACCGTCACCGTCGACGACGACGGCCCCGGCATCCCGGAGGCCGAGCGCGACAACGTCTTCCGCCCGTTCTACCGGCTCGACGAGGCGCGCAACCAGGACGAGGGCGGCACCGGCCTCGGCCTCGCCATCGCCCGCGACGTCGCCCGCGGCCACGGCGGCGACATCACCCTCGACGCGAGCCCGCTCGGCGGCCTGCGCGCCATCGTCCGCATCCCCGGCTGAGCCGAGACATGCGAAAGGGGAGCCGAAACCGGCTCCCCTCGCGACGTTTCGAAACCGTGGCCGCGCCGATCGCGCCGCCCGAGGCGCCTCACGGCGTCGGCAGGTCGATCTTCTCTTCCGCCGTCTCCGAGCCCTTCCGGTCGAGCAGCGCGTAGAGCAGGATCGCCCCGAAGGTGGCGGTGCCGATGCCGCCGAGGGTGAAGCCGCCGAGCTTCAAGGTGAGGTCGCCGGCGCCGGCGATCACCGCCGCCGCGGTGGTGATCAGGTTCTTGGTCTTGGAGAAGTCGACGCCGTGCTCGACCCAGATCCGCCCCGCCGTGGCGGTGATCAGGCCGAAGATGACGATCGACAGGCCGCCGATCACCGGCACCGGGATGGTGAGGATCAGCGCCCCGAACTTCGGCGAGAAGCCGAGCAGGATCGCCACCGCCGCCGCCACCACGAAGATCACGGTGGAATAGATCTTGGTGACCGCCATCACCCCCATGTTCTCTGCGTAGGTGGTGACGCCGGTGCCGCCGCACAGGCCGGAGAGGATTGTGGCGAGACCGTCGCCGAGGAAGGCGCGGCCGACGTAGCGGTCCATGTTGCGCCCGGTCATCGCGCCGATCGCCTTGACGTGTCCGAGGTTCTCGGCGACCAGGATGATCGCCACCGGGGCGATCAGCGCGATCGCGCTCGGCTGGAACACCGGCGCGACGAACTTCGGCAGGCCGAACCACGGCGCCGCCGCGATGCCGGAGAAGTCGATCGGCTTGGCCTCGCCCATCAGATTGGCGCCGCCGTAGTAGACGAGCCAGCCGACCGCGCCGCCGATCAGCACCGGGATGCGCCGCAGCACGCCGGGCGCGTAGACCGCCGCCACGCCGACCGCGACGATGGTGACGAGACCGATCAGCCGGTCGAAGTCGGAGCCGGAGACGTTCTTGACCGCGATCGGCGCCAGATTGAGGCCGATCGCCGCGACGATGCCGCCGGTGACGACGGGCGGCATCAGCTTCTCGATCCAGCCGTGCCCGGCCTTCATGACGAGCAGGCCGATCGCCGCATAGAGCACGCCGGCCGCGACGATGCCGCCGAGGGCGACCGAAATGTTCGGATTGGGACCGGAGCCGGAATAGGCCGAGGCCGCGATCACCACGGCGATGAAGGAGAAGCTCGAGCCGAGGTAGGACGGCACCCGCCCCCCGACCACCAGGAAGAAGATCAGCGTGCCGATGCCGGAGAACAGCACC
>JAAYVT010000725.1 GCA_012517025.1 Phyllobacteriaceae bacterium
CGAGTCTTCGGCGAGACGCCGCGAAGAAGGGGGGGGAACATGTGTGAGGATTGCACTTCGGGGCCGACGCGTCGGGCTCTGGTCGGGTGGGCGGGGGCGTTGGCGGTCGCCGCGACGTCGGGCTTTTCGGCGACGCCGGCCATGGCGGCCGGCGGTCCCAAGACCGATCTCACCGCCGATGCGGCGCTCGCGAAGTTGAAGGCCGGCAACGCCCGTTACGTCGCCGACGCGCAGGTCTGCGCCTCCGATCTCGGCGGTCAGCGTCACCACGTCGCCGGCGGACAGGCACCCTGGGCGACGATCCTGAGCTGCGCCGACAGTCGGGTGCCGCCGGAACTGTTGTTCGGCGGTCTCGGCCTCGGCGAGCTGTTCGTGGCCCGCAACGCCGGCAATCTGGTCGACACCGCCACCACCGGCACCATCGAATACGGCGCGGCGGTGCTCGGCGTGCCGCTGATCGTGGTGATGGGCCATCAGCGCTGCGGCGCGGTCGCCGCCGCCTGCGACGTCGCGGTGAAGAACGCGACTTTTCCGGGATCGATCGGCGAGATGATCGAGCCGATCGTCCCCGCCGCCCTGGCGGTCAAGGAAAGCGGCGGCGACTTCGTCGTCGCCGCCGCCAAGGAGAACGCCCGCCGCACCGCGGCACGCCTGCTCGAACGCTCGACCATCGTCGCCGACTTGGTCCGGCAGGGCAAAGTGAAGGTGACGGCGGCCTATTACGAACTCGATTCGGGCAAGGTCGAGTTCCTCGCCTGAGCGATCGGTGCCGCCGGTCGAGCGTCCGGCGGCGCCTCTCCTGTCTTCGGGACACTCCGTCTTGACCGCGCCCGCGCTTCGTCGTCTGGTTCGCCCGAACGAAGAACGACGACGAGGGGAGGGGTCATGAGCGCCACGTCCGAGGGATCCGGGCCGCTTCTCGATCGCATCGCCGTCGAGCTGCGCGGCCCCGACCGCAAGACCGCGACCGCCGCTCTCGCCCGCGTGCTGGAGCGCGCCCGCGCCGACGACGGCGCCGCCGAGCCGAAGCGGCTCATCGAGGCACATCCCGGGCTGAAGCCCTTCCTCGAAGGCGTCTTCGCCGAATCTCCTTATCTCGCCGAACTCGCCGGTCGTGATCCCGTCCGCCTCGCCCGGGTGCTCGCCGACGATCCGGCGTCCCGCATCGACGCGCTGGTCGCCGAGACCGCGGCGCCGGCGGGCGGCGACGAGGCGGCGCTGATGCGGCGTCTCCGCCGGGTCAAACAGGAAGCGGCGCTCACCATCGGCCTCGCCGACCTCGCCGGTGCCTGGGGCACCATGGAGGTGACCGGCGCGCTCACCCGCATCGCCGACGCCACCCTGTCGGCCGCCTGCCGCTTCTGCCTCGCCGAGGCGGCGGCGCGTGGCAAGATCGTGTTGCCCGATCCCGCCGATCCGGCGAAGGGCTCGGGCTGGATCCTGCTCGCCATGGGCAAGCAGGGCGCCTTCGAGCTCAACTATTCCTCCGACGTCGATCTGATCGTTTTCTTCGACCGCTCCGTCGCCCGCCTCGCCGACCCCGACGAGGCGGTCGACTTCTTCGTCCGCCTGACCAAGCGGATGGTCAGGATCATGCAGGAGCGCACCGGCGACGGGTACGTCTTCCGCGTCGATCTCAGGCTGCGCCCCGACCCCGGTGCCACCCCGATCGCCATGAGCCTCGACGCCGCCTTCCAATATTACGAGAGCATGGGCCAGAATTGGGAGCGCGCCGCGCTGATCAAGGCTCGCCCCTGCGCCGGCGACCTCGCCGCCGGCGAGGCCTTCGTCAAGGAGATCCGCCCCTTCGTCTGGCGCAAGTATTTCGATTACGCGGCGATCGCCGACGTCCACTCGATCAAGCGCCAGATCAACGCGCACAAGGGCTTCGGCGAGATCGCGGTCGCCGGCCACAACGTCAAGCTCGGGCGCGGCGGGGTGCGCGAGATCGAGTTCTTCGTCCAGACCCAGCAGTTGATCGCGGGAGGGCGCGACCCGTCGCTGCGCGGTCGCGGCACCCTGGCAATGCTCGCCCGCCTGGTGGAGACCGGGTGGATCGAGGCGCGGGTGCGCGACGAGCTGACCGAGGCCTATCTCTTCCTCCGCAACGTCGAGCACCGCATCCAGATGGTCGCCGACGAGCAGACCCACAGCCTGCCGGAGGACGAGGCGGGGGTGGCGCGGATCGCCCGGATGATGGGCTTCAAGGGGGTGAAGGACTTCGCCCCGGCGCTGCGCCGGCGCCTCGAGACGGTGCAGTCGCATTATGCCCGCCTGTTCGAGAACGCGCCCGAGCTTTCCGCCGGCATGGGCAACCTCGTCTTCACCGGCGATCAGGACGACCCCGGCACGCTCGAGACTCTGACCGAGCTCGGCTTCCGCCGCGCCCCCGACGTCACCGCCGCCATCCGCGCCTGGCACTTCGGCCGCTATCCGGCGACCCGCTCGACGGTGGCGCGCGAGCGCCTGACCGAGCTGACGCCGGTTCTCTTGCAGACCCTCGCCGAGACAGACAACGCCGACGCCGCCTTCATCGCCTTCGCCCGGCTGGTCTCCAAGCTGCCGGCGGGGGTGCAGATCTTCTCGCTGTTGGTCTCGCATCCCTCGCTGCTGCG
>JAAYVT010000726.1 GCA_012517025.1 Phyllobacteriaceae bacterium
ACCAGTGCCCTCGGCTTCACCACCGCGACCGACACCGCCACGACCTCCGAGACCCGCGATGCCTATCGCTCGCAGTTCAACGACATTCTGACCCAGATCGATCAGATGGCGAAGGACTCCGGCTACAACGGCATCAACCTGCTGATGGGCAACGACCTCAAGACGATCTTCAACGAGAAGACCGGCTCCGATCAGTCGTCCATGACCATCTCGGGCACCGTGTTCAACTCGTCGGGCCTCGGCCTCGACGTGCAGGACACCGGCGGCTTCCAGACCAACAAGCAGGTCAACAAGGTGCTCGACACCCTGACCTCGGCCTTGGCGGATCTGCGCACGCAGTCCTCAAACTTCGGTACGAATCTCGCGATCGTCCAGGCGCGCCAGGACTTCACCAACAACATGGTGTCGACGCTCTCGGTCGGAGCCGACGGTCTCGTGGCGGCGGACACCAACGCCGAATCGGCGAACCTGCTCGCCATGCAGACCCGTCAGAGCCTTTCCACCAAGGCCCTGTCGCTCGCCAACCAGGCCGACCAGAGCGTGCTGCAGCTGTTCGGCTGAGCCGCGCGGCGACCGAGCCGACCCATCGGCGGGCGGGCGCGGAGAGGTTTCGCGTCCGCCCGCCGTGTCTGCCGAGCCACCCCTCGAGGTGGCGATGGGCGGCGCTCCGCCCGACGGAGGAAGACCCAAGATGACGCTCAAGGTCGAGATCAAGCCCGGCGAGCGCATCGTCATCGGCGAGAGCCTGATCACCAACGGTGGCGGTCGGGCCAAGTTGTTCATCGAAGGCGACGCGCCGATTCTACGCGAGAAGGACGTTCTGCCGCCACGTGAGGCCGATACGCCGGCCAAACTGGTCTATCTCGCGGTTCAGTTGCTGTATCTCAAGCATGGCGACGAAAGCGTGTTGAAAGACTATCGCGACTTGGCGCGCGACTTCGCGGAAGCGGCGCCCGGCGCCGTGGACATTCTGAACGACATCGATAACTGCCTATTAAGCGGCGATTTCTATAAAGGGATCAAATACGCGAAGCGCCTGATCGAGTATGAGGAGCAGCGGATCCGTCATGTATAACAATCAAGCCGCCCGTGCCTATCAGCAGACCCGTCGTGCCGTCGTCACCGGTCGCGATCTCGAATCGATGCTCCTCCTCAAGGCCGCCGCGCAGATCCAGGCGGTGCGCGACGACTGGGAGGGACGCAAGGGCGATCTGCTCGCCGCGCTCACCTACAATCGCAAGCTCTGGACGGTGTTGATCGACCTGATCCTCAAGCCGGACAATCCGCTGCCGCGCGAGGACAAGAACAACCTGTTCAACATCGCGCTGTTCATCTTCCGCCACACCGTCGAGGTGCAGGCGAACCCCAATCCCGACGATCTGGCGCCGCTGGTCGATCTCAACCGGGCGATCGCCGAGGGCCTGCGGTCCTGAACGAGATCGGCGCAGGCATCCCCTGAAACGAGACGGCCGCCTTCGGGGCGGCCGTTTCGGTTTCGTGGGGGGGAGAGAGACGGTCCCGGCGTCCGACCGCGTCGGGCGCGCTTCTCGGGCCGCGTCAGGCGCGTTTCGGCCAGAAGCGGGAGGCGGGGTCGCCGACGAAGTCGATCGGTCCGGTGTGGGAGAGGCTGCCGAGGGTGTCGAGCCAGATCGTGCCGCCGATCGCCAGCCAGCGCCGGCAGAAACCGAAATCCTCGCTCAGATATTCACCCGTGTCTGTGTCGATCATGCATTCGAAGAGGGCGTGGGCGCCGCCCACCACCGAGCCGTCGACGGCGTGGACGTGGTCGGTGCGATAGGCGGTCTCGGGGTAGGCCTCGACCATGCGCTCGAGCACCGCGCGGCGCATCAGCATGAAACCGGTGCCGCAATAGGTCGCGGTGACGAAGCCGTCGCGGGTGGCGAGGGCGGCGCCTTCTGCGAACTTGCCGACGTAGTGGAGCATCGCGGTGCGCGGATCCTCGGGCTGGCGCAACGTCTCCGGCTGCTCCCAGCGCAGCGCCTTCAGCGGATACATGCCGGCGACGACGTCCTCGCCGAAGTCGAGCATGCGCTTCACCTGCTCGGGGCGAAAGCCGATGTCGGCGTCGACGAACATCAGGTGGCTGGCGGTGGAGCGGCGCAGGAAGTCGGCGACCAGGGTGTTGCGGCTGCGGGTGACCAGCGAATCCTTGCCGAGCAGGTTCACCGACACC
>JAAYVT010000727.1 GCA_012517025.1 Phyllobacteriaceae bacterium
CGGCGACGACGAGCGGCGCGACCGCTCAGCCGCCGCCCTTGCGGAAGACCAGATGGAAGCGCGCCAGGAATCGCTGTTCGAGCGCGTCGTCGAACCCTTCGAGGCGAAGCGAGACGTCGGCGATCGGAAAGCGGATCAGGCCGATCGCACGTTGGCGGGGCGCGGCGAGCCGCAGCCGCCAGAGGTGCGTCTCGCCGGCGAAGCGGCCGTCGACGCCGTCGGGGCACTCGACGACCGGATGCGCCGGGTCGAGATGCGGCGCCAGACGCCGCATTTCGGCGAGGGTGAGCGCCATCTCGAAGCGATGCTCGCGCGGCTCCAAACGGCGACCTCCCTCACCCGCCGGCGATCGGCGGCCAGATCGACAGCGCGTCGCCGGGCGCGAGCCGCCGCACCGCGCGCAGCTCGTGCTCGACGAAGGCGCCATTGACCAGCACCAGCGCGCACAGCTGTTCGGGCAGATCGAGCGCCGAGATGATCGCCGCCGGGGTGGTGCAGGCCGGCACCGCCACCCGGATCTCGTTGCGGCGGGCGCCCTCGGGCAACCACCGTTCGAGCATGGCGAAGAGCTTGAGCGTGATCTCCACGCTCTCGCCTTCCCCCGGCTCCCGGCTCTTCATCGCCAGAACATGCGCCATCCGAACCTCCCTCGGCTTGGTCTCGGCTCATGCCGCCGACAGGCTGCAGGCGAGCCAAGCGTCCATGAACTTGTTCGGATCCGCCTTCAGCTTCGCCTTCCATTCCGGGGTCAGCCGGACACCGGTCTGGATCAGCCCGCGCAGCGCCCCGACGTGATGGGTCCGCCCGACCACCGTCGCGCCGATCACCCGATCGCCGAGGAACTCCAGACGAATGTAGGCGAAGGCCTCCTCGTCGACCAGTTCGACGTGGTCGCCGCCCTCCGCCCCCCACCACTGACCGTAGGAGGTGGAGATCAGGCCGAAGGTCTCGAGCACGTTCATCCGGAGGCCGCCCTTGGTGCGGGCGTCGCCGCCGGCCATGTTGGCGCCGGCGACCAGCGCCTGATCGGCGGCGTTGGGCTGGATGGCGTTGACCATGAACTCACCGGTCGAGAAGTCGACCGATTCGGTGCAGTCGCCGGCGGAATAGACGTCCGGCACGGTGGTCTGCATGCGGTCGTCGACGACGATGCCGCCGAGCTTGCCGATCTCCACCCCCGAGCCCTTCAGATAGTCGATCGCCGGGGCGACGCCGGTGGCGCAGATGACGAAGTCGAACTTGCGGATCGAGCCGTCGCCGAAGGTGACGATCACCCGTTCCTTCGGGTTCTGCCGCTTGAACACGATCGACAACAAGCCGCCTTTCGGCGTGTTGGCCTCGATCGCCGTCACCCGGGTGGAGGTGACGACCTCGACGCCCGCCTTCTCGCTCCACTTGCGGATGAGCGAGGAGGCCATCGGCGTCATCATCCGCGGCACCATGCGATCGCCCATCTCGACGACGGTCAGCGAACCGCCGGTCTTGCCGACCGAGGTGGCGATCGCCTCCATGATGATGCAGCCGATGAAGCCGGCGCCCATTTGCAGCACCTTGGCGCCTGGGCGCATGCGCTCGAGAATGGCGCGGGCGTCCTCGAGCGTCCAACAGGAGACGACGTCGGGCAGGTCCATGCCGGGGATGGGCGGCCGCACCGGACGCGAGCCGGTGGCCAGCAACAGCCGGTCGAAGGCGAGGGTGTCGCCGTTCGACAGCTTCACCGTCTTGCCCGGACCGTCGACGGAGACGGCGCGCGCCTCCAGGAGATCGATGCGGCTCTTCTTCCAATGATCGCGGTCGTGACGCAGCAGCGTGCCGGATTCGGCGATCTTGCCTTCCAACAGATAGGGGATCGCCATGCGCGAATAGGGACGCTCGTGCTCGTCGCCGACGATCACGATCTCGTCGGCCGGGTGTTTCTTGCGGATGGCTTCGGCGGCGACGACGCCGGTCGGGCCGTTGCCGAGGATGACGTGCTTCATGAGGGCAGCTCCCGGACGTGAGGATGGGGCCGGGCCGTCCGCTCCTCCCTCGCGGCGTTCGTTTCGCGTCGCCAGGGGATCGAGGGGGAGAGCGGACGTCCCAGGCCGGCGCCGTGACGGCGCGGGGGAGATCGGCGGGGGATCACCCCGCCGATCGTAGGCTCACAAGCCGAGACGCTTGCGGGTGTCGCCGGTCGGAATGCCCTCCTGCGTCCAGCCGCGCGCCGCGTAGTATTCCGGCAGCATCTTGTCGAGGCCGTTGACCAGCCCCTTGGCCGGACCGGTCTGGGCCGGCTCGGTGGTCAAGCGCTTGGGCAGGCAGTCGTCCTTGGCGGTGAAACCGGCGGCGTTGTTGAACATGCGCTCCATGTTCCAGATGCGCTCGCCGACGACGTTGAGGTTCTCCAGGCTCCAGTCGCCCTCGCAGGCCGCCTGCAGCTGCGGCGCGACGTCCGCCAGGCTCCAGGCGAAGGAGGTGAAGAGGCAGATGCCGGCGCTGTCGAACACCGCGGTGGCGTCCTGGAACGCCTTGACCAGCCCCGCCTTGCCCTCGGTCGCCAGCGGATCGGTCTTGATCGGGATGCCGAGCACTTCCGAGGCGACGGTGTAGCTGCGCAGATGGCAGGCGCCGCGGTTGGAGGTGGCGTAGAGGAGCCCCTGGCCCTGCATGCCGCGCGGGTCATAGGCGGGC
>JAAYVT010000728.1 GCA_012517025.1 Phyllobacteriaceae bacterium
CGGCGCGGCGGTCGGCGCGGGCGGGCAGGAGGCCGGGTGCCCCGACCCGTTCGCCGGCGCGGCCGAGCAGATCGGCGAGCGCCAGCGCCAGGACGAGGGCGCGGGTCGCCTTGGTCACCGAGGCGAGGTCCGAGCGCCAGTCCATCGAGGCGGAGAGATCGAGGACGATCTCGACGGCGTGGGCCGCCTCCCATTCGCGCTCGCGCACGTAGAGTTCGTCGCCGCGTGCCGAGCGGCGCCAGTCGATCGCCTGCACCGGCTCGCCGGGGGCGTAGGGGCGATATTGCCAGAAGGTCTCGCCGGATCCGGCGCGGCGGCGGCCGTGCCAGCCGGCGGCGACGGTGGCGGCGACGCGGCGGGCCTCGACCAGCAGATCGGGCAGAGTCTCGGCGAGGCGGCGGGCGGAAGCGAGCGGGGCGTCCTCGCCGGGCGCAGGCGCGGTGCCGCCGAAGAGCGGCGTGCCGGCGAAGCGGGAGGCAGGGGTGCCGGCCACGGGCGCGGATCCTCCGAGGACGGTCAACCGAGCCGGGCAACGAGGCGGGCGACGACGTCGCGCACGCTCACCCCGTCGGCGCGGGCGGCGAAGGTCAGCGCCATGCGGTGCTGCAGGATCGGTTCGGCGAGCGCGGCGACGTCGTCGAGGCTCGGGGCGAGGCGTCCGGCGAGGAGGGCACGGGCGCGCACCGTCAGCATCAGGGCTTGCCCGGCGCGCGGTCCGGGGCCCCAGGCGACGGCGCGGGCGGGATCGCCGGCCGGCGCGCCGGCCTCGGGCGGACGGGCGGAGCGGACCAGGGCGAGGATCGCCTCGACCACGCTCTCGCCGACCGGCATCAGGCGGACGAGGCGCTGCAGGTCGATCAGCTCGTCTGGCCCGAGCACCGGCTCGGGGCGGGCCTCGGCGGCGCCGGTGGTCTCGAGCAGGATGCGACGTTCGGTGGCGAGGTCGGGCCAATCGACGTCGATCTGCATCAGGAAGCGGTCGAGCTGGGCCTCGGGCAGCGGATAGGTGCCCTCCTGCTCCAGTGGGTTCTGGGTGGCGAGGACGTGGAAGGGGTGCGGCAGATCGTGGCGGCGGCCGGCGATGGTGACGTGCGCCTCCTGCATCGCCTGGAGCAGCGCCGACTGGGTGCGGGGGCTGGCGCGGTTGATCTCGTCGGCCATCAGCAGGCGGGTGAACACCGGCCCCTCGACGAAGCGGAAGGAGCGGCTGCCGTCGGCGGCCTGATCGAGCACTTCCGAGCCGAGGATGTCGGAGGGCATCAGGTCGGGGGTGAACTGGATGCGGCGGGTGGTCAGGCCGAGGACGACGCCGAGGGTCTCGACGAGGCGGGTCTTGGCGAGGCCGGGGACGCCGACGAGCAGGCCGTGGCCGCCGGAGAGCAGGGTGACGAGGGCGCGCTCGACCACCTCCTCCTGGCCGAAGACGACGCGGCCGATGCCGGCGCGGACGGCGGCCATGCGGGCGATGGCGGCCTCGGCGCGGGCGACGATCGCGTCGGCGGAGGCGGGGAGTTCGGATACGCTCATGGCTCGCAGGGTCCTGAAACTTCGTCTTCTGGGCGCGATCGTGGGGAGTTGATCGGCTTTCTCTTCCCTCGGGGGCGCGAGTTTGACAGGATCGCGTCGGGATGCCACCCCGAAACGTCGCGTCGCGGCGAAGGTGACGACAGGAGACGGCGAAACCGTGGTGGAAGGCGAACCGGTGGAAAGCGGCGCGAGCGGCATCGCGGGCTTGGCGGCGCGCCTCCGATCGGAGGCCGACGGCCGTGGTCCCGCGCCGGTGGAGCGCTGGAACCCGCCGTTCTGCGGCGACATCGACATGCGCATCGCCGCCGACGGGACGTGGTTCTACGCAGGCTCGCCGATTGGCCGCGAGGCGATGGTGCGGCTGTTCGCCTCGGTGCTGCGGCGTGATTCGGACGGTAAGACCTACCTCGTCACGCCGGTGGAGAAATGCGGCATCGTCGTCGAGGACGTGCCGTTCCTGGCGGTCGAGCTGGTGAGCGAGGGCGACGGCGAAGATCAGGTGCTGACGCTGCGCACCAACGTCGGCGACGTGGTCGAGGTCGACGCCGCGCATCCGCTGCGCTTCGCCCACGATCCGCACAACGCCGGTCTGAAGCCCTACGTGCTGGTGCGCGGCCGGCTGGAGGCGCGGCTGACCCGTTCGGCGCTCTACGATCTGGTCGAATGCGGCTCGGAGAGCCGGGTCGACGGCGAGGCGTGGTTCGGGGTGTGGAGCTCGGGCCGGTTCTTCCCGATCGTGCGGGCGGTGGAACTCGAGAGGCTCGGATGATCCTCGATCCGGCCGATTTCTCGGCGGAGGCGTTCGCGGCGCGGATCTCGCCGCATCTGGTCGAGGAGCCGGCGTTGCCGGTGGTGGCGCCCTTCGGCGACGCCACGCTCGACCCGTCCCTCGGCGAGGCGCCGGCGGGGCGGCGGCTGCGCGACGCGGCGGTGCTGGTCGGCATCGTCACCCATCCCGGCGAGGCGCGGGTGATCCTGACCCAGCGCACCGAACATCTCTCCTCGCACGCCGGTCAGGTCGCCTTTCCGGGCGGCAAGATCGATCGCGAGGATTCCGGGCCGGTCGAAACCGCGCTGCGCGAGGCGGAGGAGGAGATCGGCCTCGATCGCGGCTTCGTCGCGCCGCTCGGCTGCTTTCCCCCCTACGCCTCCAACTCCGGCTTCCGCATCGTGCCGGTGGTGGCGCTGGTGCGCCCGGGCGCGGCGCTCAGCGTCAATCCGCAGGAGGTCGCCGACGTCTTCGAGGTGCCGCTCGGCTTTCTGATGACCGGCGCCAACCATCGGGTGGCGCATCGAGTGTGGCAGGGGCGGACGCGTTATTTCTATGAAATGCCGTTCCAGGACCGTTATATCTGGGGCGTGACCGCCGGCATCCTGCGGCGGATCTACGAGCGGACCTGGGGGGTCGGCGGGCCTCCCGCCGTCGGCACGCCGGAACCGGCGCGGACGCGAGAGGGTACCCCATGATCCGCCTGGTGGCGATCCAGATCGGCCTGTTTCTGCTGCCCTTCGTCGTCTATGCGCTCTATGCGGCGGTGCGGGCGCGGGCGGTGTCGGCCGGGGTGATCCGGGCCGACGCGCCGCTCGGCAAGCTGGCGCTCGCCGGGCTGTTGCTGGTGATCGCGGCCTTCCTGGTGCTCGCCGCCTTCGACGGCGGCTCGGCGACCGGCGTCTACGTGCCGGATCGCTTCGAGAACGGCCGGTTGATCCCCGGCCACATCGAATGAGGGAGCGGACGTGAAGCGGGCCGCCACCGACGTCCGGATCGCGGCGGATTGGCTCGACGATCCGCGCCTGCATCGCCTGTTTTCGGCGATCGAGCGCGACGGCGATCGGGCCTACGTGGTCGGCGGGGCGGTGCGCAACACCCTGCTCGAGCTTCCCGCCGGCGACGTCGACGTGGCGACGACGGCGTTGCCCGACGTGGTGTCGGCGCGGGCGGCGGCGGCCGGGCTGAAGCCGGTACCGACGGGAATCGAACACGGCACGGTGACGGTGGTGGTCGAGGGCCACCCGTTCGAGGTGACGACGCTGCGGCGCGACGTCGAGAGCCACGGCCGGCACGCCACCGTCGCCTTCGGCCGCGACTGGTCGGTCGACGCCCATCGCCGCGACTTCACGATGAACGCCCTCTACGCCTCGCTCGACGGAGTGGTGCACGACTTCGTCGGCGGCATCGCCGACTGTCGGGCCGGGCGGGTGCGCTTCATCGGGGCGGCGTCGCGGCGGATCGCCGAGGACTATCTGCGCATCCTGCGCTTCTTCCGTTTCCACGCCGCCTACGGGCGCGGGCCGATCGACACGGAAGGGCTCGCCGCCGCGATCGCGGCCCGCGACGGGCTGGCGGGGCTCTCGGCCGAGCGGATCGGGCAGGAGATCTCGAAGCTGGTGGTGGCGACCGGCGCGCCGACGACGGTCGCGACGATGAGCGACGCCGGCCTGCTGCAACGGGTGCTCGGCCGGGTCGCCGATCTCGGCGGCTTCGCGCGGTTGCACCGATTGGTCGGGCTTCCCGGCGGGCCGCGGCGGGAGAGCGACGACGCGGCGGTGTTCCTGGCTGCGCTGGCCGTGTGGACCGAGGCGGACGGGTGGGCGCTGGCGGAGCGGCTGCGTCTTTCGAACGCCGCCCGCGACCGGATGGCCGGCGCGATCGCGCGGGCGCCGACGGTCGACCCGGCCGGCGACACGGCGACGATCGATCGTCTGCTCGAGGCGATCGGGCGGGAGGCGACACGCGACGCGGTGATGCTGGCGCACGGGCGGGCGCGGTTGTCGTTCGCGGCGACGGCGGCATCGCTCGCGGCGGCGGCGATGCGGCCGGTGCCGGTGATGCCGCTCGGCGGGCGCGATCTCTTGGCACTCGGGTTGCCGCGCGGACCGGGCGTCGGCGCGCTCCTGGCCGAGCTGCGGGCGGCCTGGGTCGCCGACGGCTTCCGCGACGACCGTGCGGCGTTGACGACGCGGGCGAAGGCGGCGGTCGACCGCATTTTAAGGGATCGTTCAAACTCCTCTCGAGGGGTGTGACGGTAAGACTGAGCGATTGACCTTACGTCGGGTGTCCGCTCCGTCATGCCGAAGTCCGCCGAGACGCCACTCTCCTCTTCCGGATCGCCGTCGTCGTACGACGACCGCGTCGATGCGCTGGTGCGTCGGCGGCAGGAGGTGGAGCAGCGGCGGTTCTCGGGGATCCGGCGCAGCCGCGCCATGCTCGCCTTCGTCGCGGTGTGGTGGCTCGTCCCGGTGGTCGAGACGCTCGCCGGCGGGGTGGTGGCGCCGATGGTGCTGGTGTTCCGTCTCGGCCTGGTGCTGCCGTGGGGGCTCCTGGTGGCGAGCCCG
>JAAYVT010000729.1 GCA_012517025.1 Phyllobacteriaceae bacterium
ATGGCGACCAACCTGTTCATGGTCGGCGTCGCCTTCCAGGCCGGCACCATCCCGCTGAAGGCGGAGTCTCTCGAACAGGCGATCCGGGGCGCCGGCGTCGGCGTCGAGCAGGGCGTGGCGGCCTTCCGCTGGGGCCGTCTGGCGGTCGTCGACCGCGCCGCGGTCGAGGCCGAGATCGCCAAATACGCGCCCAAGATCGAACCGGCGAAGCCGTCGAAGGCGGTGACCGCGATCGTCGACGGCGTCGGGGCGACGGGCGAGACCCGGCGTCTGGTCGAGGTGCGCGTCGGCGAACTCGTCGCCTATCAGAATGCGGCTTACGCCAAGCGCTATGCCGAGGTGGTGAGGCGCGTGGTGGCGGCCGAGGAAAAGGTGGCACCGGGCAAGGGCGCTCTCGCCCAGACCGTCGCCCGCCATCTCCACAAACTGATGGCCTACAAGGACGAATACGAGGTGGCGCGGCTGCACGCCGATCCCGCTTTCCTCGCCGATCTCGACGCGCAGTTCCCCGACGGCTACGAGGTCGTCCATCACCTCGCCCCACCGATGCTGGCCAAACCCGATCCGGAAACCGGTCTCGTCGCCAAGACGGCGTTCGGACCGTGGATCCGGCCGGCCTTCAAGGCTCTGGCGAAACTCAAGGGCCTGCGCGGCACGCCGCTCGACCCCTTCGGCAAGACCGAGGAGCGGCAGACCGAACGCCGTCTGATCGAGGACTACGTCCACCTCGTCGACGAGATCCTGGCGAAGCTCACACCGGCGAACCACGCCGCCGCCGTGGCGCTCGCCGACGTGGTCGACGAGATCCGCGGCTACGGCCGGGTCAAGGAGAAGGCGATCGCGGCGGCGAAGACGCTGGAGGCCGAGCGCCGCGTCGCCTTCCGGGCCGCCTCGGCGGCGACGGTCGCCGCCGCCGCCGAATGACCGAGACGCGAGGACACGGACGGCCCCTCGCCCACCGTGTCCTCCTCGCGCCGAAGCACCCCGCCACCGGCCCGACGATCCCGCCCGGACGGCGGTGCCCCCTCCCCCGAGGCTCCTCGCCGAGCCTCGGGTCGCCGTCTCGATATAGTTTGCATATTATCTGTTTTCATGTGATCGATATGAAATGGAACCGTCCCCGGATCACGCCCTCTTCGGCCAACTCGTCACCCGCGTCGCGCGCCATTGGCGCCGCGCCGTCGATCGTGCTCTCGCCGGCGCCGGCCTGTCGCAAGCGACGGCGCTGCCGCTCCTGGTGCTCTCCCGCCTGGGGCCGGAGCTGCGCCAGGGGGTGATCGCCGAGGAACTCGGGTTGGAACGGCCGTCGCTGGTGCGCATCGTCGACATTCTGCTGGCCGAGGGTCTGGTGGAGCGGGTCGAGACGCCGAGCGACCGCCGCGCCAAGCTGCTGCGGCTGACCGACCTCGGACGAGAGCAGGTCTGTCGCATCGAAACCGCTGTCGCCGAATTGCGGGCGCGCCATCTCGCCGCCGTCGACGCGGCCGATCTCGACGCGACGGTCCGTTGCCTCGGCCTGATCGAGGCGACCCTGATCGCGGACACCACCGCGTGAGCGCCGCGTTCCTCGGTCTCCGCCGCGACGACCTCGTCTTCTCGCTGAAGACCTACGCCGCCGCCTGTCTGGCGCTGTGGATCGCGCTCGAACTCGATCTGCAGCGCCCCTATTGGGCGATGGCGACCGCCTACATCGTGGCGCAACCCTACGCCGGCGCGGTCGCCTCCAAGGCGGTGTTCCGAGTGATCGGCACCTTCGTCGGCGCCGCCGTCGCGTTGATCCTGGTGCCCGCCCTGGTCGACGTTCCGGAGCTTCTGTGTCTGGCGCTGGCGCTGTGGGTCGGCGCCTGTCTGTTCGTCAGTCTGCTCGACCGCACCCCACGCAGCTACGTCTCGATGCTCGCCGGCTACACCGCCGCCATCGTCGCCTTTCCGGCGGTGAACGCGCCCGACGGCATCTTCGACACGGCGCTGTCGCGCGGCGAGGAGATCACCATCGGCATTCTGACGACGGCGCTGATCAGCCGTCTGGTGGCGCCGCGCGCCGTCGGGCCGCAGCTCGCCGGCCGGCTCGAGGCCTGGATGACCGACGCCGGCCGTTGGGCGGGCGACGTGTTGACCGGACGCCCCGACCGCCGGATCTCCGATCGCGATCGCATGCGGCTGGCGACCGACACAGTCGACATGCTCGCCCTCACCACCCACCTGCCGTGGGACACCTCGCCCTTCAAATGGGTCGGCGAGCAGATCCGCGCCCTGCAACACCACATGACGGCGCTGCTGCCGATCCTCTCCAGCCTCGACGACCGGCTCGGCGAGGCACGCGTGATCGCGGCGCTGCCGGCCGAGGTCTCGGCGCTCGTCGGCGACGTGGCGGATTGGATCGCCGGGACCTCCGGCGACGCCGGCGACGCGGCCGATCGCCTCGCCGCCCGCGTCCGCGCCTGCGAGGACGCGGTGACGGCGAAGGGCGGCGAGACCTGGAGCGACGGCGACGTCGAGACGCTGAGCCTGCTGGCGCGCCTGCGCGAGTTGATCGAGGTCTGGGCCGCTTGCCTGGTGCTGCGCGCCGACGTCGCCGCCGGCCGACCGCGCCCACCGACCCCGTTGCGCAGCGCCGAGCGCTACAGCGGCCCGGCGGCGCTGCACGTCGACCTCGGCATGGCGTCGCTCTCCGCGCTCGGCGTGGTCGTCGGCATCCTGATCACCTGCGCCTTCTGGATCGCCACCGGCTGGCAGGACGGCGCCGGCGCCGCCCTGATGACCGCCGTGTTCTTCTCGCTCTTCGCCTTCATGGACGATCCGGTGCCGGTGATGCGCCTGTTCGCCGGCTACACCGCGCTCGCCACCGTCGTCGCCGGCTTCCATCAGTTCGTGATCTGGCCGCATGTCGACGGGCTGCCGCTGCTCGTCCTCACCTCGGCGCCTCTGCTGATCGTCGGCGGGGCGCTGACCACCTCGCGCCGATGGGGCCCGATCGGCTTCCTCCTGTGCGTGAACCTGCCGCTCGCCACCCTGTTGCAGGCGCGACCGTCGGTCGACGTCGTCGCCTTTCTCGACAACAACCTCGCCTCGATCGTCGGGCTCGTCGCCGCCACCTCGGTCGCCGCGGTCATCGGCAGCGTCGGTGCCGAAGCCGGCGTCGCCCGGCTCGTCGCCGCCAATCGCCGCGATCTCGCCGGCCTCGCCGAAGGACGCCGTGCCGTCGACACCTCCGTCTTCGTGCGCCGCCTCGTCGACCGCTTCGGTCTGGCGGTGCAGCGGATGGTGGCGCTGCCCGCCGACCTCGGCTTCTCGCCGGTCGGCGTGCTCGCCGAATTGCGGGTCGGGCTCGACGTCGCCGATCTGCGCCGCGTGCTCGCCGACCTGCCGCCGACGGCGCGCACGGCGGTCACCGACCTGCTCGACGGTCTCGGCCGACACTTCCGCGCCCGTCCCCCGTTCGGGGTCGACGAGGCGGAGACGGCGCGGCTCGTCGCCCACGTCGACCTCACCCTCGCCGCGTTGGCGACGCCGCGCGACGACGACGCGGCACGGCTGCTCGGTCTGCGCGCCCTCGCCGGCATCCGCAGGGGCCTCGCCGCCATCGACGGGAGGGCCGCGTCGTGATCGCCGAAATCGACGTCTGGGGCGTCTTCGTCCCCACCCTGCTGTTCCAGGCGCTCGCCGCGCTGCTGCTGCAGAACGCGACCAGCCGCCTGCTCGCCCGTTTCGACCTGCATCGGCGGCTGTGGCATCCGACGCTGTTCGACGCCGCCCTCTTCGTCCTCTTCCTCGGCGGCCTGACCGCCCTCACCGCTCGGATGTGACGCATGCTCGCTCGTTTCCTCTCCGGTCTCGGACGCGTCGTCCCGACCGTGGTCGTCGGCGCCGCCGCGGCGGTGGTCGGCTCCCTCACCTGGAGCTACTACATGGACGCGCCGTGGACGCGCGACGGCCGCATTCGCGCCGACGTCGTCGGCGTGGCGCCGGAGGTCTCCGGGCGGGTCGAGGCGGTCCTGGTCGCCGACGATCAACGCGTCGCCGCCGGCGACGTGCTGTTCCGCATCGACGCCAGCCGCTTCGAGCTGGCGTTGCGTCAGGCCACCGCCGCCGCCGACGGCGCCGACGCCGCCCTCGCCCAGGCGGGACGCGACCTCGATCGCTATCGCCGCCTCGGTGACGCCACCGTCACCCGCCAGAAGCGGGAGGAGGTCGAGACCGCCGCCGTCCAGGCCGAGGCCGCCGCCCGCCGCGCCCACGCCGACCTCGACCTCGCCCGCCTCGACCTCGACCGCGCGCAGGTGCGCGCTCCGGTCGCCGGCATCGTCACCAATCTCGATTTGCGGCCCGGAACCTGGGTCGCCGCCGGCAAGCCGGCGACGGCGCTGGTCGACGTCGCCTCCTTCCACGTCGACGGCTATTTCGAGGAAACCAAGCTCCGCCACATCCGGGTCGGCGACCACGCCGTGGTCCGTCCGATGGGATCGAGCGAGACCCTCGACGGGCACGTCGCCGGCATCGCCGCGGCGATCGAGGACCGCGAGCGCAGCGCCTCGACCGGGCTCGTCGCCAACATCAACCCGACCTTCTCCTGGGTGCGCCTGGCCCAACGCGTCCCCGTCCGCATCGCCCTCGACGACGTCCCGGCCGACGTCCACCTCGTCGCCGGACGCACCGTCACGGTGACGGTGCGGGCCGACCCGCGCTGAGGCACCCGCCGACGTCGGCGGCGCCGAAGGCCCGCGCGCGATCGGTATCCGGCGCCGACGATCTGCGGATGCGCGATCCCACTCCGGTGTCGTATCCCTGTGCGCAGGGGTTCGACGGTGCCGAATCGCGGGCACCGAGAGGGAGAGGGAGAAGCGCGTGTCGTCGTCCGCAATCGGGGCTCTGATCTGGAACGGCTGGGTCCGCCTTGTGCTCTTCGTCGCGCCCGTCGCCCTCGTCGCGGCGGGAGTGATGGCGGCCGTCTCCCCGCTCTCGACGTCCGACTTCCTCGCCGTCGTGAGCGAGGCCGTCCACGGCGATCTCGGACGGGTGAGCACCCCCGACTTCGCCTTCACCCTGGCGTTTCTGATCGGCGCGCTCGCCGCCGGACTGCTCGTCGCCCACGGCCTCGCCCACGCGCTCGCGGTGCGTCTGTCGATCCGCGAGGCGCGCCGCCGGCTCGAGGCGATCGCCTCGAAACAGGCCTTCGCCCGCGACTTCGATCGCCTGTGCGAGGATCTCGCCGACCATCCGCTGCTCGGCCACGCCTGGTCGGAATTCGCCGAGACCGTCGTCCGCCACCGCGACCGGTTGCAGAACACCTTCCGCCCGAGCGTCTTCTTCACGCCGGCGATGCTGCGGGAGAAGGTCACCGGGCTGAAGTGGATGCCGGCCGAGCCGGGCTGGTTCGTCGGTGTCGGCCTGCTGCTGACCTTCGTCGGGCTGGTGATCGCCCTGTCGAAGGCGGCCGCCGGCACCGAGGCGGCGAGCGCCGGCGCCGGCGCGGTCGCCATGCAGGCGGCGCTGCGCGAGCTCTTGCACGCCGCCACCTTCAAATTCTCCACCTCGATCGCCGGCCTCGCCGCCTCGATCGTGCTTTCCATCGTCTACCGCGCCTACACCATCGGCATCGAGCATTCGCTCCACGCCTTCTGCGAGGCGGTGGAGGGAAAGCTCGACCACATCCCGCCGCAAGCGGTGTCGCTGGAAATCCGCGATCGGCTCGAGGATCAGCTCGCCGAGTTGCGGACGATCGCCGGCGACGACTTCTCCGCCCGCCTCGGCTCCGATCTCGCGCCGCACCTGCGCGACGCCTTCGTCGCGGCGATGGACCCGCTCACCACCCGCATCGGCGACGCCGTCGCGCAGATCGACGCCGGCAGCCGCAGCGGGGTCGAGGATCTGATCGCCCGCTTCAGCGCGTCCCTTGACCACGGCGCCGGCGCGCAGATGCGCGAGGTGACGGCGGGGCTGAAGGCGGTGCTCGCCGCCGTCGAGACGGTCCGCGACGACATGGGCGGATCGAGCGCCGACTTCGCCCGGCGCATGACCGCCGCCTCCGACAACCTCGAGCGGGTGATGACCGAGGCCGCGCAGCGGCTCGGCGGCCAGTCCGAGACCAACCGGGAGTCGCTCGGCCGGATGTCGGCCGCGCTGGAGGAGATCTTCGACAGGGCCAGCCGCCGGGTCGACGAGACGTTGTCGGGCGCCGCCGACGGCGCCTCCGGCCGCCTCA
>JAAYVT010000730.1 GCA_012517025.1 Phyllobacteriaceae bacterium
CCCCGCCTCGCGCAGCTCCGCCCCGAGGCCGGCGTCGATCATCAGCCGGCGCGCGCGCACCTCGTCGTCGTCGGCGACGAGCAGGCGGCGGGGGAAGGCGCCGATCGCTCCCTCGAGCGCCGACATCGCGCCGTCGAGGACGAGCGCCTCGATGCCGGCGCCGGCGAGCAGCGCCTCGACCGCCGACAACAGCACCGGATCGTTGCAACGGACGAGCTCGCGCACCTGTCTTCTCCCTCTCTGCGTCTCGACTGCTAGGACGGCGCGACCGGCGACGCAATCCCCGCCACGGCTTCCGGTGGTCCTCCGCGATCGTGCCGACCCGGCGGCGGCTTGTGGGGGGCCGGGCGACTGCCTATGCTCGCTGCGGGCTCGACGGCGAACGCGAGGAATGGTATCGCGCCGGGCGAACGTGCTTGGACCCGGGGGACCGGGGTGGCGAGGAGTGACCGAAGGTGGGTGTGGTCGTATCTCTCGAAGAGGGCAAGAAGCGGCCGGAAGCGTCGGTCGAGCCCCTCGTCCGTCTGACCGCCGCCGACATGGACCGGGTCAACGCGCTGATCCTGTCCAAGGCGGGCTCCGACGTGGCGATGATTCCCGAGGTCGCCAATCACCTCATCTCCTCCGGCGGCAAGCGGCTCCGGCCGATGATGACGCTCGCGGCGGCGCAGATGTGCGGCTACACCGGCAAGGGCCACGTCGAACTCGCCATGGCGGTGGAGTTCATGCACACCGCGACGCTGCTGCACGACGACGTCGTCGACGAGAGCGACATGCGGCGCGGCAAGCTCGCCGCCCGCAAGCTGTGGGGCAATCAGGCGAGCGTGCTGGTCGGCGACTTCCTGCTCGGCCAGGCCTTCCGCGTCATGGTCGAGGTCGGCTCGCTGCAGGCGCTCGGCTGCCTCTCCGACGCCGCCGCCATCATCGCCGAGGGCGAGGTGATGCAGCTCGCCGCCGCCAAGAACATGGCGACCACCGAGGACGAATATCTCGCCGTCATCCGCGCCAAGACCGCCGCGCTGTTCTCGGCCGCGGCCGAGGTCGGGCCGATCATCGCCGGCTCGGGCCGCGACGCCGAGGCCGCCTTCCGCTCCTACGGCACCAATCTCGGCCTCGCCTTCCAGCTGGTCGACGACGCGCTCGATTACGGCGGCTCGTCGGCCGCGCTCGGCAAGAACGTCGGCGACGACTTCCGCGAGGGCAAGATCACCCTGCCGGTGGTGCTCGCCTATCGCCGCGGCTCCGACGACGACCGCGCCTTCTGGAAGCGCTGCCTGCAGGACGGCGGCGCGGTGGAGGGCGACCTCGAACACGCCATCGCGCTCCTGAAGACGCACGACGCCATCACCGGCACGGTCGAGCGCGCCCGCCACTACGGCGCCATGGCCAAGGACGCTTTGGCGCCGTTCAAGGACGGCGCGCACAAGCGGGCGCTGGTCGAAGTGGTCGATTTCTGCGTCAGCCGCGTGCACTGAGGCGATCGGCCGAAACGAGACGTCCGCAGCCACCCTCTCGTTTCGTCGACCGAGCCGATGCTCGCGGCTTCGCGACCGCGCATCGATGCGTTCGATCCCCGCGATGCGCGCATGGGATGCGTTCGCCGTCACCGCTCCGTTCGGCGGGGTGACCGAGCGTGCGAGCACGTCGTTTTCGATGGAATTGGCCGTGGCGGTCGGCGCCGGCTTTCAGATCATGAAGGTCCTGCCGACGAAGGCCTGATCGATCGGGCCGGTCGCGCCGCATCGACCGGTGCGCGGGGTCACGCGTCGAAGATCCCGAAACAGGTCGCGCCCGATCCCGACATCCGCGCGAACCGGCAACCCGGTCGCGCCCGCATCTCGGCGAGCGTGTCGGCGATGGCGGGGGCGACCGCGATCGCGGCGTCCTGAAGATCGTTGCGGGTCGAGCCGAGCCAGCCGACCAGGGCGTCGAGATCGGCGAAACGATCCGGCATCTCGGGCAGCGGCGAATTGTCCCGCCGCGTCAACGCGCGGAACACCGCCGGCGTCGACACCGGCACACCCGGATTGGCGAGCACCAGCCGGAACGGCGGCAGCGCCGGGAGGATCTCGATCACCTCGCCGACGCCGCGTGCCCGGAGCGGTTCGCCCCACACGCACATCGGCACGTCGGCGCCGAGCGGCAGCGCCAATTCGGCGAGCCGCGCCCGGCCGAGATCTAGGCCCCACAGGCGATCGAGCAGGCGCAGCGTCGCCGCAGCGTCCGACGATCCGCCACCGACGCCCGAGGCGATCGGCAGGTGTTTGACGAGGGTCAGCGCCACCGCCGGCGTCGGCCGGTCGAGCCGGCGCGCCTCGGCGGCGACGAGACGGGCGGCGCGCAGCACCAGATTGTCCGGCTCGGCGGCGAGCCCCGCCGCGAACGGGCCGTCGAGGGCGAGGGTCGCCGGGGTCTCTGGCGACGGGTCGCCCGGCCCGGCGGTCCGCACCACCACCTCGTCGGCCGCGCCGCCGTGCACCACCAGCGTGTCGAGCAGATGATAGCCGTCGGCGCGGCGGCCGGTGACGTGCAGGGCGAGATTGATCTTCGCCGGCGCGGCCTCGCGATCGAGAATCACCGCGCCGTCGAGCCTCCCGCCCGCCACCGTCGTCACTCGACCTTCGGCTGGACCGGTGCCGGCGCGGCGTCGGCCGGCGGCTTGGTTTCGGTCGGCGCGGGAGCCGCCGGAACGGCCTCGCTCGGCGCGGCGGGCGTTGCCGGAGCGCTCGGAGCCGGGGTGGTCTCGGCCGGCTTCGGCGCGGCGGCGGGCTCGGTCGGTGTCGCCGGAGCGGGCACGGTCGGAGCGGGCGCGGCATCGGTCGACGGAGCGGCGGGCGTGGACGCAGCGGGGGCGGTGCTCGGTGCGGAAGCGGGCGCGGCGGTGCCCTCGGAGGCCGGCGCAGGCGCGACGACGTCGGGCTTCGCGGCGGCCTCGCTCTTCGGCGTCGTCGGGGACGCCTCGTCGACGAGTCCGTCCTTCAGCTTCTGTTCGATCTTCGCCTTGTCGTCGGCTTCCGGCTTGAAATCGAGGGCGTGATGCCACTGGAAGGTCGCCTCGAGCTTGCGCCCGACCTTCCAATAGGCGTCGCCGAGGTGATCGTTGATCACCGGATCGTCGGGCTTCAGCAGGATCGCCCGCTCGAGCTCGGTCACCGCGTCGTCGTAGCGCCCCAGCTTGAAATAGGCCCAGGCGAGGCTGTCGACGATGTAGCCGTCGTCGGGCTTCAGATCGACGGCCTTCTTCACCAAGTCCAATCCCTTCTCGAGATTGATCCCCATGTCGATCCACGAGTAGCCGAGATAGTTGAGCACGTGCGGCTCGTCCGGCATCAAGTCGAGGGCCTTGTCGAAGTCCTTCTCCGCCTTGGGCCACTGCTTGGTGCGCTCGAGCGCGATGCCGCGGTAATAGAAGAACGACCAATCGCTCTTCTGCGGCGTGGCGATCTGGTCGATCGCTCGGGTATAGATCTGCGCGGCCTCGGCGAAGCGCTTGTCGGCGCGCAACACGTCGCCGAGGGCGACGATCGCGTCGAGGTCCTTCGGCGTCCGCTCGATCACCGCCTCGAGGTGCTTGGTGGCCTCGGGATAGTTCTGCAGCAGCGTATAGTAGCGGCCGACCTGGATGTCGGCGAGCGGGCGCAGACGCGAGGCGTCGGGAATGCGCGCGAGCAGCGCGATCGCCTTGTCGTATTGCTTCATCTGCCCCTGCAGCGAGGCCAGCGACACGATCGGCAGCTCGGCCGACGGATCGAGCCACGACGCCAGCTGCAGATACATCGCCGCGACGTCCTCGCCGCCGTCGCGGCCGAGGGCCGAGCCGATGCCGTAGAGGAATTCGGACGCGCCGGCCTGCGGCGTCGCCACCACCGGCGCCGGCTTGCGCCCCGCCTCCAGGTCCTGGCGCAGCGCCGTCATCAGCGGATGGTCCGGCACCTTCGCCTCGAAGTCGGCGAGGACCTTGCGCGCTTCGTCGACCCGGCCGATGCGGGCGAGATGTCGCACCCAGGCCTCGACGATGCGCAGCGCCCCGCCGTCCGCCTTGAAGGCCGCCTCGAGTCGGCGCGTCGCCTCCTCCTGGCGACCGGCGCGTTCGGCGATCAGGCCGGCGTGGTAGTTCTTGAACACCGAATACCATTCCAACCCGCCGAGACGATCGATCGTCCGCAGCGCGCCGGTGGTGTCGCCGCGCCCGGCCTCGGCCCAGGCGGTGAGGATCGCCACCGTCAGGTCGGACAACGGCCGCGGCTGGATCTGACCGAACTCGCGGCGGGCGTTGTCCCATCGTCCCTTCTTCAGGGCGTCGATGCCGAGCGCCAGCCGCGCCAGGGCGTGGCTGCGATCGCGCCGCACCAGCGCCTGCGCCAGTCGGTCGGCTTCGGGGATGCGCCCGTCGGCGAGCAGCAGCTGGAAGGTCCGCTCGGCCAGCACGGCGTTGCTCGGATCGAGCGTCAGCGCCGTCTCGAAGAACACCGCGGCGGCGGAGACGTCGCGCGACTGCCCGGCGAATCGGCCGGCGAGATAGGTCCCCGCCAGGCTCGGCGGGGCTTGGAAATCGAAGCCGTCGCTCACCGACTTCGCCCGGCCGACCGCCGGCGAGAGGATCAGGAGCGCCGCCAGCGCCCCGGCCGACAAGCGCCGCGGCGTCCCGCCGGTGCGCGGAACCCGAGACTCGGAACGGCGGAAGAGGCGACCGGACGACATGCGCATGAAACTCTTTCGACTGGACCCGGAGACGTCGACGATCGCCCCGGGAGACGGCGGACCATGACCGGCGGATGTGGCCGTCCCGAGGCGGGCGCCGTCGCCGAGATTGCTCGCGATCGCTCGGCGTGCCGCGCGCGCGCGTCCGAGCGCGCTCGTTCGGCGCTGCGGGGCCGCGCGAGAATGGCCTGTTCGCCGGAGAATGTGAAGCCGTTTCGAGTTCGTGTTTCCGCGTCGAGACGGCTCGGATGAATTTCGATATTTTCTCGGACGCTCGATTCGCACGTGTCGCGTCTCGTCGTCATCCGTACCAGAAACGACTTGCGCGGAAGGTGCTCGGGATTAAAACCGGTTTCGACTTCGCCGGAGCGGTACCCCGATGGGGAGGCGCCGTCCGCACGAGATTGTGAGATGGGAGACGTCCGATGACGAAATGGGTGTACACTTTCTGTGACGGTGCCGCGGAAGGCGCCGCCGAAATGAAGGCACTGCTCGGCGGCAAGGGCGCCAACTTGGCGGAGATGTCGAATCTCGGCATCCCGGTGCCTCCCGGTTTCACCATCACCACGGAAGTGTGCACCGCGTTCTACGAGAACGGTCGTGCCTATCCCGGCGATCTGGCCCCGCAGGTCGACGCCGCTCTCGCCCACATGAGCGCCATCACCGGCAAGAACTTCGGCGACGAGAGCGATCCGTTGCTGGTCTCGGTGCGCTCGGGCGCCCGCGCCTCGATGCCGGGCATGATGGACACCGTCCTCAACCTCGGCCTCAACGACGTCACCGTGCTGGCGCTCGCCAAGGTCGCCGGTGACGACCGCTTCGCCTACGACAGCTATCGCCGCTTCATCCAGATGTATTCCAACGTCGTGCTCGACCTCGAGCACCACGACTTCGAGGAAATCCTCGAGGACTACAAGGAAGAGAAGGGCTACGTGCTCGACACGGATCTCACCGCCGACGATTGGAAGGCGGTGATCGTCTCCTACGAGGCGTTGGTCGAGCGCCAGATCGGCAAGCCGTTCCCGCAGGATCCGCGCGAGCAGCTGTGGGGCGCGATCGGCGCCGTGTTCGGCTCGTGGATGAACGCCCGCGCCGTCACCTATCGCCGTCTGCACGACATCCCGGCGAGCTGGGGCACCGCCGTCAACGTCCAGGCGATGGTGTTCGGCAACATGGGCGAGACCTCGGCGACCGGCGTCGCCTTCTCGCGCAACCCCTCGACCGGCGACAACCGGCTCTACGGCGAGTTTCTGATCAACGCTCAGGGCGAGGACGTCGTCGCCGGCATCCGCACCCCGCAGAACATCACCGAGGCCGCCCGCCTCGAGGCCGGCTCCGACAAGCCCAGCCTCGAGACCGCGATGCCGCAGGCCTACGCCCAGTTCGTGGCGATCTGCGAGCGGCTCGAGAAGCACTACCGCGACATGCAGGACGTCGAGTTCACCGTCGAGCGCGGCAAGCTGTGGATGCTGCAGTGTCGCATCGGCAAGCGCACCACCAAGGCGGCGCTGAAGATGGCGGTCGACATGGTGGCCGAGAAGCTGATCACGCCGGAAGAGGCGGTGATGCGGATCGACGCCGGCGGCCTCGACCAGCTGTTGCATCCCACCATCGACCCGAAGGCGGCGCGCAAGGTCTTCGCCCACGGCCTGCCGGCTTCGCCGGGCGCGGCCTGCGGCGAGATCGTCTTCACCTCGGAAGAGGCCGAGGCGGCGTCCCAGGCCGGCCGCAAGGTGGTGCTGGTGCGCGTCGAGACGAGCCCCGAGGACATCCACGGCATGCACGCCTCCGAGGGCATCCTGACCACCCGCGGCGGCATGACCAGCCACGCGGCGGTGGTCGCCCGCGGCATGGGCAAGCCCTGCGTCTCCGGCGCCGGCACCATCCACATCGACTACGCGAGCGGCACCATGACCGCCGAGGGCGTCACGCTGAAGCGCGGCGACAAGATCACCCTCGACGGCGGCTCCGGCCAGGTGCTGGTCGGCGAGGTGCCGATGCAGCGGCCGGAGCTCTCCGGCGATTTCGCCACCCTGATGGGTTGGGCCGACGAGGTCCGCCGCATGAAGGTGCGCGCCAACGCCGAGACCCCGACCGACGCCAAGGTCGCCCGTTCCTTCGGCGCCGAGGGCATCGGCCTGTGCCGTACCGAGCACATGTTCTTCGACGAGGGCCGCATCGTCGCGGTGCGCGAGATGATTCTCGCCGACACCGTCGCGGAACGCCGCGAGGCGCTCGCCAAGCTGCTGCCGATGCAGCGTCGCGACTTCGTCGATCTGTTCGAGATCATGCACGGCCTGCCGGTGACGATCCGCCTGCTCGACCCGCCGCTGCACGAGTTCCTGCCGAAGACCGACGAGGAGATCGCCGAGGTGTCGGCGGCGATGGGCGTGCCGGCCGAGAAGCTGCGTCAGCGCGCCGAGGCCCTGCACGAGTTCAACCCGATGCTCGGCCATCGCGGCGTGCGTCTCGCCATCTCCTTCCCCGAGATCTACGAGATGCAGGTGCGGGCCATCTTCGAGGCGGCGATCGAGGCCGGCAAGAAGGGCGGCGAGCACGTGGTGCCGGAAGTCATGGTGCCGCTGGTCGGCATCAAGGCGGAGCTCGACTTCGTCAAGACCCGCATCGACGCGGTCGCCAAGGCGGTGGCCGAGGAGACCGGCGTCACCCTCGACTATCACGTCGGCACCATGATCGAGCTGCCGCGCGCGGCGATCACCGCCGACACGATCGCGGAAGTCGCGGAGTTCTTCTCCTTCGGCACCAACGACCTGACCCAGACCACCTTCGGTCTGTCGCGCGACGACGCGGCGAAGTTCCTGACCTACTACCTCAAGGGTGGGATCCTGGAGCACGACCCCTTCGTCACGCTCGATCAGGTCGGCGTCGGCTCGATGATCGAGCTGGCGGCCGAGCGCGGCCGCAAGACCCGTCCGAACATCAAGCTCGGCATCTGCGGCGAGCACGGCGGCGACCCGGCGTCGGTGAAGTTCTGCGAGACGGTCGGCCTCGACTACGTCTCCTGCTCGCCGTTCCGCGTGCCGATCGCCCGTCTGGCGGCGGCGCAGGCGGCGTTGATCCACGCCAAGAAGTGATCGCGAGATCACCCGCACGAGAATCGAAAGGCCCCCGCGAGGGGGCCTTTTTCGTCTTCCTGATCGGTCGGCCGGCGGCGCGTCGCGTGGGCGCGGCGTCGCCTCGGCGCGGCCTCACCCCTTGGCGAACACAGTCACCGCCTCGACGTGGTGGGTCCACAGGAACTGGTCGATCGGGGTGACCGGCCCCATCGTCCACCCCGCGTCGATCAGATAGCGGGCGTCGCGGGCGAGCGTCGCCGGATTGCACGACACCGCCACGATCCGCCGCACCTCCGACTTCGCCAGTTCCTTGAACTGCGGCGCGGCACCGTCGCGCGGCGGGGCGATCACCACCGCGTCGTATCCGGCGAGTTCCTTGCCCATCAGCGGACGGCGGTTGAGGTCGCGCGCTTCGATGCCGACCGGCTTCAGGCCCTGGGTGTGGCGAGCGGCGAAGGCGAGGGCGTCGAGGGCGAGGCGTTCGCTCTCCACCGCGTGCACCTGGGCGAAGCGGGCGAGCCGGAGCGCGAAGGTGCCGCAGCCGGCGAAGAGATCGGCGATTCGCGCCGGCCCCTTGGCGCGCTTGGGACGGGTGGCGAGAGCTTCCTCGATCGCGGTTTCGACCAGCCGCGCCATCGCGTCTTCGGCTTCCGGCACCGCCTGCAGGAAGGCGCCGGGCGGCGGCATCACCGCGACCCCGCCGAACCGGACCACCGGCGCGCGCGCCTCCACCACGATCTCGCGTTCGACCGAGAAGCGGGCGAAGCCGAGCTCCAGCGCCAGGGCGAGCGCCTGCTGGCGCCGCTCCGCCGGCAGTTTGGCGTCGGCGACCGCGACGTCGAGGCCGGTCTCGGTGTCGAGCACGGTGAAGACGGCGCCCTTCGCGCCGAAGTCGAGGCAGTGCGACAGGCGCACCAGCTTGGGCATGGCGGCGCGGATGCGCGGCGAGATGACGAGGCAAGCGGTGGCGTCGACCACCTCGTGCGACAGCCGGGCGCGGAAGCCGACGACCGGCGCGCCGGTGCGCCGCTGCACGGCGATGACGGCGCGGCGGCGCGACGCCGGACCGGTGGCGACGGTCTCGGCGACCTCCGCCTCGAGCCTGCGATCGGAGAAGGCGGCGCGGATCTGGGCGCGCTTCCAGGCGAGATAAGGCGCCTGATCCCAATGCTGCAGCGAGCAGCCGCCGCAACGGTCGAACACCGGGCAGGCCGGCTCGACCCGGTCGTGGCTGGGTTCGAGGATCTCGACCACTCGGCCGCGCTCGTTGACGCCTTCGCCGTCGACGACGATTCGCACCGTCTCGCCCGGCAGCGCACCGCCGACGAAGAGTTTCTTCTCGCCCGCCTCGGTCTCGAAGACGGCGACGCCGTCGCCCTTGTGGGCGATGTCGGTGATGGCGACCGTCAGGGTCGGCGCGTCGATTGCGGCGTCGCTCACGTGTCTCGTCCTCGATGGTCCGTTTCGGGCGCCCTTTTGCCCCATTCGACGCCGGGTGGCGAGAGGGGGAATGCGGATGTGCCCGTCAGGTCCCGCTCTTCACAGCCGCGACGACGTATTCCTGGTTGCCATCGCCACCGGCGAGCGCCGCCTCGGCTCGCCCGGTCGGGGTCCAGCCATGGGTTCGCAGCAACGCCTCTATTCGCCCGACCGCCGCCTCCGCCGCGGCGGGATCGCGGACGAGCCCGCCCTTGCCGATGCCGTCGCGGCCGACCTCGAACTGCGGCTTGACCAGGAAGACGCCGATCGCGCCGGGGGCGGCGAGCTCCAGCGCCGGCGGCAGCGCGAGGGCGAGCGAGATGAAGCTGACGTCGGCGGCGACGAAGTCGGGCGGCGTCGCTAGATGATCGGCGGAAAGATCGCGGGCGTTCAGCCCTTCGATCGAGGTCACGCGAGGATCGGCGGCGACGATCGGCGCGAGCTGGCCGTGGCCGACGTCGATCGCGGTGACCCGTGCCGCGCCGCGCGCCAGCAGCACCTGGGTGAAGCCGCCGGTCGAAGCGCCGAGGTCGAGGCAGATCCGCCCCTCCGGCGACAACCCGAAGTCGTCGAGCGCCCCGACCAGCTTCAAGGCGGCGCGCGACACCCAGGCGGCGGCGGGATCGGCGATCGCGAGTCGAGCCTCCTCGCCGACCGGGGCGGCGGGGCGGGTCTCGACCCGGCCGTCGACGGTGACGGTGCCGCGTGCCACCGCGTCGCGCGCCCGCGCCCGGGTCGGGGCGAGGCCGCGATCGACCAGGGCGACGTCGAGGCGTTTGCGGGTCATCGGAAAGGTCCGGTCACAGGCACGAGGCGATGCCGCCGACGATGGTGTCGAAGAAGACGCCCTGGCCGAAGCGCCCCCATGCCCACAAGGCGACGCCGACCAGCCCGGCGAGCGCCGGCAGGCCGACGATCGGCAGCCAGCGCGGAACGGTCGGCGAGGGGAGGGGCGTCGAGGTGTCGTTCATGGCGCCAGTCTAACCGAGACCGCGGCTGGGCGGAACCGCTCGGCACGCGCTTTGCTCCGAGCCCCGAGAAAGCCGGAGAGAGGCCGGCTTTCGTCGGATCCGCGACACGCCGCGTCGGCGTGGCGACGGGGGATGTCGCGAGCGAGCGAGGAAGCGAACATGGCGGTACACATGGTGAAGGTCGCCTACGAGGGCGCGGTGACCAAGGCGTTGAAGAATGCGGAAGCCGGACTGACCAACGGCGGCGCGGTGGTCTACGAGGTCGAGGGGGTTCCGGCGAACCTCACCCTCGAAGACGTCGTCGAGGCGGTGAAGCGAGTGGGCGGCAAACCGACGCACACCGATCACGTCGTTCGCTGGGCGGATCTGGCGGTCTGAACCCCGGCGGCGATTGCATCGACGCGGTGTGTGGGTAATCTCACGCCATGACCCTCGACATCGCCACGCGCGTCTACGACCACGGCTTCCGCATCGACCCGATCGTGCGGACGCTGCTCGACACCGACTTCTACAAGTTCCTGATGGTGCAGCTCATCCGCGAGGTCGCGCCGACCACGCGGGTGACCTTCGGGCTGGTCAACCGCAGCAAGTCGGTCAGGCTCGCCGAGGTGATCGACGAGCGCGAGCTGCGCGATCAACTCGATCACGCCCGCACCGTCCGGTTCCAGAAGAACGAGCTGATCTGGCTCGCCGGCAACACGTTCTACGGCGTTCGCCAGATCTTCTCGGCCGACTTCATCGACTGGCTCGCCGATTTCCGCCTGCCCGAATACGATCTCCATCGCACCGACGACGGCCAGTACGAGCTGACCTTCGACGGCCCATGGGCGGCGACCTCGATGTGGGAGATCCCGGCGCTCGCCATCGTCAACGAGCTGCGCGCCCGCGCCGCCATGAAGGGGATGAACCGCTTCGAGCTCGACGTCCTCTACGCCCGCGCCAAGGCCAAGGTGTGGGCCAAGATCGAGCGGCTCAGGGCTCTGGAACGAGAGGTCGGCCGGGTTCCGATCGCCGAGTTCGGCACCCGGCGGCGACACGGCTTCCTCTGGCAGAAGTGGTGCGTCGAGGCGCTGAAGGAGGGGCTGGGCGCCAGCTTCACCGGCACTTCCAACGTCAAGATGGCGATGGATTCGGCGCTGGAGGCGATCGGCACCAACGCGCACGAGCTGCCGATGGTCTATGCCGCGCTCGCCCGCGACGACGCCGAGCTGCGCGCCGCCCCCTACCGGGTGCTCGAGGACTGGGCGCGGATGTATCACGGCAATCTCTTGGTGATCCTGCCCGACACTTTCGGCACCACGTCGTTCCTGCGCGACGCGCCGGATTGGGCGGCCGACTGGAAGGGCGTGCGCCCCGACAGCAAGGAGCCGATCGCCGCCGCCGACGAGATCGTCGCTTGGTGGAAGGCGCGCGGTCGCGATCCGCGCGACAAACTGATCGTGCTCTCCGACGGCATGGACATCGACACGATCGAGGCCTCGGCCCGCCATCTCGTCGACAAGTGCCGCTTCTCCTTCGGCTGGGGCACCCATCTGACCAACGACTTCACCGGCTGCGCCCCGGCCGGGGTGCATCCCAACCTCGATCCGATCTCGCTGGTCTGCAAAGTGGTGTCGGCGGAGGGCCGGCCGGCGGTCAAGCTCTCCGACAATCCGGAGAAGGCGATGGGACCTGCCGACGAGGTGGCGCGCTATCTGCGCGTCTTCGGCGCCGAGGGCTTCGACCGCATGCCGGTGGTGGTGTGACACCCGCACCCGACCGAGCCCCGGCCGGTCGGGCCGAGACGCGCACGGTATTCCGACGAGCCGGCATTTCGTGAGGCGGACGGAAGCGGGCCTCAGGCCCGC
>JAAYVT010000731.1 GCA_012517025.1 Phyllobacteriaceae bacterium
AGGCGGAAGATCGCCGGGTCGTCGGCCATGATCTCGATCAGCGCCGCCGCGGCGGCGCGGGTCGCCGGATCGTCGCGCCAGACGACGTGGCGTTTGCGCGCGGTGTAGCGCATGCCGAGCCGCCCGGTCGCCGGGTCGACGAAGAACACCGGCCCCACGGTCTCGCCGCGCACCGTGCCGTCCTCCTCGACGCAAGGCGGGATGGTCATCGCGTCCGGCCGCATCAGCGCCGCCACCAGGGCGGGGTCGCGGTCGCGGAGCCGGACGTAGGCGATCTCGGGATCGAGCAGGGCGTTGGCGCCGCCCTCCGGCGCCGCGCGCACGCAGTGCAGCACCATCGACTGGATCGCCGCGTGCGGGCCGTCCCAGGCGTAATAACCGTCGGTGTGCCAGCCGAGCGGGCGGGGCGAATAGGGGATGAAGCCGGCCTGGCGCGGCGCGTCGGTGACGCGGATCGCCACGATGCCGTCGGCGCCGGCCGAGCGATGGTGCTCGAACCGCGTCAGCCCAACGGCGCGGGCGAAGGCGGCGACGGCGCGGCGGGAGGTGTCCTCGTCGCGGACCGGGGTGCGGTAGATCGCCATGTTCGCCCGCGCCAACACGGCGGCGAGCGCCACCCGCTCGGCGGCGGTAGGGGTGGCGAGGTCGGCGACGTCGACGATCAGATCGGCGAGCCGGGTCGGCCGGGCGGCGAGTTTCGCCGCCCGCCACGTCGCCCACGCCGCCGTGTCGGCGAGGTCGAAGGGGCCGTCGGTCAGGCCCGCCGACGTCGGGAGATCGTGAAATGCCGGATCGTGCCGGAGCCCCGGCGGTTCGGCGAGTCGCATCGCTTCCATGGTCTCGTCTCCTCCCCGGGCGGCGCGGTCTTTCGCCGTCGCTCGCCCCGTCTTCACCGGCTTCGCGCCGCCTCGGCGGCGTTTCGCACCGCCGAAGGCCGCAAAAATATTTCAAACGATTCAATCGGCTCGTGAGAAAGTGAAACTCGGCGTCACGAACCTCTTTGCAAGTCCTCGAAAATCAGCATAGCATCATATTCGTGCTAACGCATATAACCGTTTCAAACAGGATCCGTGACCGATACGAATCGATTGTGGATGGCGCGAGAGACGGAATTTCACCGCTTCGGGGTTCGGACGGAACGCCGACGGGTGAAGACCGGAACGAGAAGCTCCGCCGCCGACGCCGCCACATGCGACGCGGGACGGGCGGGGCACCAGGGGCCGCGGCTTCCTTCGGGAAGGAGCGGGAAACGTTCGAAGGAGATGACCCATGTCGGGTGTCGAGGAGGCCCGCGACGGCGAAGCCGTGCGCGCGAGCGAGCATCATCCCACGCCGCATCTCGACCAGCTGGAGGACGGCCCCTGGCCGAGCTTCGTCACCGGTCTGAAGCGCCTGCGTGACAGCGGCGGCAAGCAATACGCGGCGATGATGAACGACCTGCTCGGCCAGCTCGAGCACTCCTACACGAACCGCCTCGGCTACTGGAAGGGCGGCACCGTGTCGGTGTTCGGCTACGGCGGCGGCGTCATTCCGCGCTTTTCCGAGGTCGCCGACAAGTTCCCGGAATCGAAGGAGTTCCACACCCTTCGCGTCCAACCGCCGGCGGGCTACCATTATACGACCGACCTCCTGCGCTCGATGTGCGACATCTGGGAGGAGCACGGCTCCGGCCTGATCGCGCTGGAAGGCCAGTCCGGCGACATCATGTTCCAGGGCTGCAAGACCGAGAACGTGCAGAAGGCCTTCGACGCCTTGAACGAGATCGGCTTCGATCTCGGCGGCGCCGGCCCGGCGCTGCGCACCTCGATGAGCTGCGTCGGTCACGCCCGCTGCGAGATGTCGCTCTACGACGAGGTCAAGGCGCATCGCTCGGTGATCAACGAGTTCCTCGACGAGATGCACCGCCCGTCGTTCCCCTACAAATTCAAGTTCAAGTTCTCGGGCTGCCCGAACGATTGCGTCAACGCCATCCACCGCGCCGACTTCGCGGTGATCGGCACTTGGCGCGACGACATGAAGGTCGATCAGACCGAAGTGCAGGCCTATGTGGCGAGCCACGGCCGCAAGTACACGATCGACCACGTCATCGCGATGTGCCCGACTCGGGCGCTCAGCCTCAACGACGACGACACGCTCGAGGTCGACAACCGGTCGTGCGTGCGCTGCATGCATTGCCTCAACGTCATGAACAAGGCGCTGTCGCCGGGTGACGATCGCGGCGCGACGATCCTGATCGGCGGCAAGCGGGCGCTCAAGGTCGGCGACCTGATGGGCACGATGGTGGTGCCGTTCTTCGAGCTGAAGACCGACGAGGATTACGAGAGCCTGGTCGAATTCGCCCGCTCGATCATGGACTTCTTCGCCGAGAACGCGCTCGAGCACGAGCGCGTCGGCGAGACCATCGATCGCATCGGCCTGCCGGCCTTCCTGGCGGCGGTCGGCATCGAGCCGGATCCCAACATGGTGCGCCAGCCGCGCACCTCCTGCTACGTCCGCACCGACGACTTCACCGAGGAAGCGGACAAGTATTTCGAGCGCAAGCGCCACAAGGCGGCGGAGTGATCCGCGCGTGACCTCGACGTCGGTCGGGCGGCCCGACCGACGTTCTTCGGCGACGCGGGGAGAAACCCCGCGCCCGATCCATCCGTTCGACGCTTCCCAGGGAGGGAACCTCGCGATGAGCCAAGCTCAGACGGCCGAAGTGCGGCCTCGGCTGCCCGACGAACACGGCGTGCCGGACCCGTTCCAGTACATGCACCCGGTGATGAAGAAGAACTACGGCAACTGGGCTTGGCACGATCGGCCGCGCCCGGGCGTGCTCCACCACGTCGCCAAATCGGGCGACGAGGTGTGGACGGTGCGCGCCGGCACTCAGCGCCAGATGGACGTCGGCACGATCCGCACCCTCTGCGACATCGCCGACACTCACGGCGAGGGCCACGTCCGCTTCACCACCCGTTCGAACATCGAGTTCCTGGTCTCCGATTTCGCCAAGGTGCCGGCGCTGATCTCGGCGCTGGGCGCGGCCGGCTTCCCGGTCGGCGGCACCGGCAACTCGGTGTCGATGATCTCGCACACCCAGGGCTGGCTCCACTGCGACATCCCCGGCACCGATGCGTCGGGCGTCGTGAAGTCGCTGATGGACATGATGCATCACGAGTTCACCCACGAGGAGATGCCGAACCGGGTGCGCATCACCACCTCGTGCTGCCAGATCAACTGCGGCGGCCAGGGCGACATCGCGATCAACGTGCAGTACACGAAGCCGCCGAAGATCAACCACGATCTCGTCGCCAACGTCTGCGAACGCCCGGCCGTCGTCGCCCGCTGCCCGGTGGCGGCGATCCGCCCGGCGATGGTCGACGGCAAGCCCTCGCTCGAGGTCGACGAGAACAAGTGCGTGTGCTGCGGCGCCTGCTATCCGCCGTGCCCGCCGATGCAGATCAACGGCGCGGATTCGACCAAGATCGCGATCTGGGTCGGCGGCAAGCACTCGAACGCCCGTTCGAAGCCGGCCTTCCACAAGCTGGTGGTGGCGAACCTGCCCAACAACGCCCCGCGTTGGCCCGAGGTCGAGGCGGTCGTCCGCAAGATCCTCTACGCCTACAAGGACAACGCCAAGGACTTCGAGCGCATGGGCGAATGGATCGAGCGCATCGGCTGGCCGCGTTTCTTCGAGCTGACCGGTCTCGCCTTCACCAAGCATCACATCGACACCTGGATCGGCGCCCGCCACAACATGAACATGTCGGCGCACGTCCACTTCTGATCGGGGGAGGGGGCGGACCGCCCCCGAACCGCCGGCGGAAGACGTTCAGGGATGATCCGGGGAGGTCTGCCCGTGAAGTTCGCAGTCGTGGTCAACGAAGGACCCTACACCCATCAGGCGTCGGACACGGCGTATCAATTCACCAAGGCCGCGCTCGAGAAGGGGCACGAGATCTATCGCGTGTTCTTCTATCACGACGGCGTCAACAACGCGACGCGACTGACGGTTCCGCCGCAGGACGAGCGCAACGTGCAGAAGAATTGGTCGGAGCTGGCCGAGAAGAACGGTCTCGACATGGTGGTCTGCATCGCCGCCGCGCAGCGTCGCGGCATCCTCGACGCCGACGAGGCGAAGCGCCACGGCAAGGGCGACGGGGCGGCCAACATCGCGCCGGGGTTCCGCATCTCCGGGCTCGGGCAATTGATCGAGGCCGGCATCCAGGCCGATCGCCTGGTCGTCTTCGGCGATTGAGGGGGAGGGAAGCATGAGCGACAGCAAGCGTTTCCTCTACGTCAATCGCAAGGCGCCGCACGGCACCGTCTATGCGTTGGAGAGCCTGGAAGTGGTGCTGATCGGCGCCGCCTTCGAGCAGGACGTCAGCCTCGCCTTCCTCGACGACGGGGTGTTCCAGCTCGTCAAGAAGCAGGTGACGACCGGCATCGGGGTCAAGAACTTCTCGCCGACCTACCGGGCGCTCGGCGACTACGACGTCAAGAAGCTCTTCGTCGAGCGCGAGAGTCTCGCCGAGCGCGGGCTCACGGAAGACGACCTGATGGAAGTCACCCACGAGAACGACGACGAGGAGGACGTTTCCTCGATCGAGATCGTCGACCGCGCCCGCATGGCCGAGATCATGGCGGCGCAGGACGTCGTCCTGAGCTTCTGAAGGGAGAGAAGATGTCCACGCTGCACACCGTGAACAAGTCGCCCTTCGAGCGCGGCGGCCTCGCCTCCGCCCTGGCGCATGCCCTGCCCGGCGACGCGATCCTGCTCACCGAGGACGCCGTGGTCGGCGCCCGGGCGGGCGAGACCCAGCCCGCGAAGTCGATCGCGGCGGCGATGCCGGGGTGCGCGATCGCGGTGCTCGGCCCCGATCTCGCCGCGCGCGGCATCCCGGCCGAGGCGATCGTGCCGGGCGTCGCGGTCGTCGACTACGGCGGCTTCGTCGATCTCGCCGCTACTCACGACAAGGTTCAATCCTGGCTCTGACCGGGGTGAAGAAGAAAAGAAGTCCACGGAGGAAACCATGAGCTATCATTTCAACGGCATCGACATCGCGTCCGACGAAGAGGGCTACCTCAAGGATCTCTCGGTGTGGAATCCCGACCTCGCCCTGCTGATCGCCAAGGACGAGAAGATCGAGATGACGCCGGAGCACTGGGAGGTGGTGAACTTCCTGCGCGAATATTACGACGAATATCAGATCGCGCCGGCGATCCGCGTCTTGACCAAGGCTCTGAAGAAGAAGATGGGCGAGGAGAAGTCCTCGAACAAATATCTCTACGAGCTCTTCCCCTACGGTCCGGCCAAGCAGGCGTGCAAGATCGCCGGTCTGCCGAAGCCGACCGGCTGCGTGTGACGCCGCGGACGCGGTGAAGCGAAGGTGGTCGCATCCGGTCCTCTCCCTCCAGGAGGGGACGATGAAGCCGCCGCCTTCGCACTCACATCGCCGATCCTCGGGCGACGCCGTCCGAGCCGACATCATCGACCCGTGACGGTCTCTCGCGGATGGCAGGGGGAAGGCCCGTGCTGACGACGCTCTACGCTTGTCTCTTCTACGGCGCGACGGCGATCTTCCTCGTCGGCATGGGGCTGCGGGTCACCCGTTTCGCCCGCACGCCGGCGCCTTTGAAGATCCCGACCATGCCGGCGCCGACCACCTCGTCGGGCGTCGCCTTCCGCCTTTTCCGTGAGGTGACGCTGTTTCAGAGCCTGTTCCGCGCCAACAAGTGGATCTGGGTGTTCGCCTGGATCTTCCACGTCGCGCTCGCCGTCGTGTTGCTGCGCCACCTGCGCTACTTCGTGCAACCGGTGCCGCTGCCGATCGTCTGGGTGCAGCCCTTCGGCATCCTCGCCGGCTTCGCCATGGTCGCCGGGCTCGCCGGCCTGTGGGCCCGCCGCGTCGTGGTCGAGCGCATCCGCTACATCACCGGTCCGTCGGACCATCTGATGCTGGCGTTGCTGGTCGGCATCGGCGTCTCCGGTCTCGGCATGAAGTTCGTCGCCCACACCGACATCATCGCCGTCAAGGAATTCTTCCTCGGCCTGATGCGGCTCGATCCGCAGCCGATGCCGTCCGACCCGATCCTGCTCGTCCACCTCGGATTGGTGGCGACGCTGATGATCGTCTTCCCCTTCTCCAAGCTGGTGCATGCCGCCGGCGTGTTCTTCTCGCCCTCGCGCAACCAGGTCGACGACGCTCGTGAGCATCGTCATCTGGCGCCGTGGGCGGCGAAGCTCGAAGCCGACCGCGCGAGGTGAGCCCGATGGATGCGATCACCCCTGGCGCCGATCTCGATCGGCCCGACCCGCTCGAATTTCCGCCGCTCTGCCCCGGCGCGATGGAAGCCTCCAAGCCCTGGCCGGCCGCGCCGGATCACCAGAAGGCGCTCGGCTTTCCCGGTGAGCTCGTCGAGAACTGGAAAGAGGTCGCCATCGCCAAGATGGGCGAGCTTCTGGAGAAGAACCGCGCGCTGCGCGTCTACCTCGACAGCTGCGTGAAGTGTGGCGCTTGCACCGACAAGTGCCATTATTTCCTCGGTACCGGCGACCCGAAGAACATGCCGGTCGCCCGCCAGGACCTGTTGCGCAAGGTCTACCGCCGTCATTTCACCCTCGCCGGTAAATATCTTCCGAGCCTCGTCGGCGCGGAGGACCTCACGGAGGAGGTGATCGACGATTGGTACTCCTATTTCCACCAGTGCTCGCAGTGCCGGCGCTGCTCGGTCTATTGTCCTTACGGCATCGACACCGCCGAGATCTCGATGGCCGGGCGTGAGATCCTCGAC
>JAAYVT010000732.1 GCA_012517025.1 Phyllobacteriaceae bacterium
CGCCGCATCGTCGTCGGCCCGTTCGAGGAAGCGGATCTGGTAGCGCTCGCCGAGATCGAGAAGGCCGCCGAGGACGGCGGCGTCGACGCGGTGCGGGCGCTGCTGTCGCCGGTCGAGGCCGGCCTCGGTCAGGTGACCGAGGTTCCGGTCGGCCGCGACGCCGCCGCCCGCTTGCGGCGTGGCCAGTCGGTGATCCTGCGCGGTCGCGACGCCCCCGCCGACGAGGACGCGGTCTACGCGACCTGCGGCGGCGAGCTGGTGGCGATCGGCGAGGTCGCCCACGGCGAACTCGTGCCCCGCCGCGTCTTCGTCCTCGGCGAGGGGTGACGCGCGGCCGGCGTCGCGCGTTCGGATCAGCGCCGGAAGCGCGGGATGCAGTCGGCGAGTTCCGGTGACTTAGCCGCCCGTCGCCGGACGATGTCGGCGACGTGGGCGAGGCGCCGGCTCGGTCGGCGGGCGTCGCGGGTGTGCGGGTTGGGCAGCATCACGGTGAGCAGTGCCGCCTCGTGCGGGCTCAGCCGCGCCGCCGATTTGCCGAAGGCCCGCCGCGCTCCCGCCTCGGCGCCGAATTCGCCGTTCGGCCCCCATTCGGCGATGTTGAGATAGGTCTCGAGGATCTTTTCCTTCGGCCAGACGTAATCGACGACGAGGGCGAGCGGGATCTCGAACGGCTTGCGCAGCCAGCCGAAGCCGTTCCACAGCAACAGATTCTTGGTCACCTGCATGGTGATGGTCGAGCCGCCGCGTTTCGGCCCGCCCTCCTGGTCCATCACGTCCTCGAGCTCGCCCCAGTCGACGCCGTCGTGGCCGCAGAAGCCGTTGTCCTCCGAGGCGACGACGGCGACCACCAGATTGCGATCGAAGCCGGCGAGCGGGGTCCAGATCCGGGTCACCGGCAGCCCCCGCGCCTGCCGCCACAGCATCAGCGGCGTCGGCGGATGGCCGAAGTCGTGCGCCACCAGCACCGCCGCCGGCAGCAGCACGGCGAGGCCGAGCACGACGGCGACGAGAGCGACGAAGGCGCGTCGCGAGGGCAGGGGAAGGCGCATTCGGGAAACCGGTCGATCGACGGAACCGCCACTCTAGACCAACTTCGCGTCGGATCGAACCGACCCGTCGCCGATCGCCGCCATGCGGCGACGGTCACTCGCCGCGTTCCTCCCCGGCGACGCCCACCAGCCATCGCTCGAAGGCCTCGAGCAGGGCCGATCGCCCTTGGCTGTCCGGCCGCACCAGGAAATAGGCCGAGCGGGTGGCGAGCGGGATCGCGAAGAGCTGCACCAGCCGTCCGCTCGCCAATTCCTCCTCGACCAGGAAGCGCGGCACCAGCGCCGCCCCGAGGCCGGCGGCGGCGGCCTGCGACACCATCGAGAACTGGTCGAAACGCGGCCCCCGCCACACCGCGTCGGTGGCGTGACCGATCGCGGCGAACCAGTCCGCCCAGGCCGTCGGCCGCGTCGACTGGTGCAGCAGAGGCGCGCCCTCGAGCTCCTCCGGCCGGGCGACGGCGTGGCGCGTCGCGAACCCCGGATCGGCGACCGGCACCACCTCTTCATCCATCAGATGCGTGGGGATCCCCCCCGCCCACACCGGTTGGCCGACGTGGATCGCCGCGTCGAAGGGATCGCCGGCGAAGTCGAACGGCTCGATCCGCGCGGCGAGATTGATCGTCACCTCCGGGTGCAGCGCCAGGAAGCGCGGCAGCCGCGGCACCAGCCAGCGCGCCCCGAAGGTCGGCAGCACGGCGAGATCGAGCACGCCGCGCGTGCCGGCGAAACCCATCACCCGATGCGTCGCCTCGCCGAGCTCGCCGAGCATCCGGCGCACGTCGGCGAGATAGGCGCGTCCCGCCTCCGACAGCACCACCCGCTGCCGAATGCGGTCGAACAACGCCACCCCGACCAGATCCTCGAGCGCCCGGATCTGCCGACTGATTGCGCCCTGGGTGAGGTGCAGTTCCTCCGCCGCACGGCTGAAACTCTCGTGCCGGGCCGCGCATTCGAAGGCGACGAGCGCGCCGGTGGGGGGAAGGAAGCCGCGCCGAAACATGTCGGTCGATGACCTTTTCTCATGATGTCGTGAGAATTTCTCGCTTTCTGCGCCCGGTGTCGAGCGTAATGGTCATGACCTCGTTCCCGCCGGCCTCCGGTCGGCGGGAGACCGGTGGTTTTGCCCTTCGCTCGAGGTCGTCATGTCCGCTCCCTCCGCGCTCGCCGTCGAGACGCACGATCTGCTCGCCACCCTCGGCGTCGATCGCGCCCTGTTCACCGACGGCACGCTGGTCGTGACTTCGCCGATCGACGGCGCGCCGATCGGCCACGTGATGGAACACGAGGCCGAGGAGGCGGAGGCCGCGATCGGCCGCGCCGACGCCGCCTTCCGGGTCTGGCGCATGGTGCCGCCGCCCAAGCGCGGCGAGCTCGTCCACCTGTTCGGCGAGGAGCTGCGCGCCCACAAGGCCGAGCTCGGCCGGCTCGTCACCATCGAGGCCGGCAAGATCGTCTCGGAGGGCCTCGGCGAGGTCCAGGAGATGATCGACATCTGCGATTTCGCCGTCGGCTTGTCGCGCCAGCTCTACGGCGTGACGTTGGCGACCGAGCGCCCGGCCCATCGCATGATGGAGACGTGGCACCCGATCGGCCCGGTCGGGGTGATCTCCGCCTTCAATTTTCCGGTCTCGGTGTGGTCGTGGAACGCCGGCGTGGCGCTGGTCTGCGGCGATCCGGTGGTGTGGAAGCCGTCGGAGAAGACCCCGCTCACCGCGCTCGCCGTCGGTGCGCTCTTCGCCCGCGCCGTCAGGCGCTGCCGCGAGGCCGGCGGCGAGGTGCCGGACGGTCTGCTCGAGATCCTGCTCGGTGCCAAGCCGATCGGCGAGATCCTGGTCGACGACCCGCGCGTGCCGGTGGTCTCGGCGACCGGCTCGACCACCATGGGCCGGTCGGTCGCGCCGCGTCTGGCCAAGCGCTTCGCCCGCGCCATCCTCGAGCTCGGCGGCAACAACGCCGCGATCGTCTGCCCCACCGCCGACCTCGATCTCGCCCTGCGCGCCATCGCCTTCTCGGCGATCGGCACCGCCGGTCAGCGCTGCACCTCGTTGCGCCGCCTGTTCGTCCACGATTCGATCTACGACACCCTGGTGCGCCGTCTGCGCCGCGCCTACGGCTCCGTCACCGTCGGCGATCCCTCCGATCCCGAGACCCTGGTCGGCCCGCTGATCGATCCCAACGCCGGCGATCGGATGAAGCGCGCCCTCGACGCCGCCCGCGAGGCCGGCGGCACGGTGACCGGCGGCGAGCGCGTCGGCGTTCCCGGCCGTGAGGGCGGCGTCTACATGGCGCCGGCGCTGGTCGAGATGCCGTCGCAGAGCGGCCCGGTACCCGAGGAGACCTTCGCGCCGATCCTCTACGTCATGCGCTACACCAAGTTCGAGACGGCGCTGAAGCTCAACAACGCGGTGGTGCAGGGCCTGTCGTCGGCGATCTTCACCAACGACCTGCGCGAGGCCGAGCTCTTCGTCTCGGCGCAAGGGTCGGACTGCGGCATCGCCAACGTCAACATCGGTCCCTCGGGCGCCGAAATCGGCGGCGCCTTCGGCGGCGAGAAGGAGACCGGCGGCGGTCGCGAGGCCGGCTCCGACGCCTGGAAGGCCTACATGCGCCGCGCCACCAACACCATCAACTACGGACGCACCCTGCCGCTCGCGCAGGGTGTGAAGTTCGACGTCGAAAGCTGAGAGAGGAAACCAGCATGGCCGATCCCAAGGGCGCCCCCTTCAAGTGGGAGGATCCGTTCCTCCTCGTCGACCAACTGACCGAGGACGAGCGGCTGATCGCCGAGACGGCGCACGCCTACGCCCAGGACGAGCTCGCTCCCCGCGTCGCCGCCGCCTACCTCGAAGAGAAGACCGATCGCGCCATCTTCGAGGAAATGGGGGCCCTCGGCCTGCTCGGCGTCACGGTTTCGGACGACTACGGCGGCGCCGGCGCCGGTTACGTCTCCTATGGCCTCGTCGCCCGCGAGGTCGAGCGGGTGGACAGCGGCTATCGCTCGATGATGAGCGTGCAGTCGTCGCTGGTGATGTATCCGATCGAGGCCTACGGCTCGGAAGATCAGAAGCGCAAGTATCTGCCGAAGCTCGCCTCGGGTGAATGGGTCGGCTGTTTCGGGCTGACCGAGCCCGACGCCGGCTCCGATCCGGCGGGGATGAAGACCCGCGCCGAGAAGATCGACGGCGGTTATCGCCTCACCGGCTCGAAGATGTGGATCTCCAACTCGCCGATCGCCGACGTCTTCGTCGTCTGGGCGAAGTCGGCCGCCCACGGCGGGGCGATCCGCGGCTTCGTGCTGGAGAAGGGCATGAAGGGGCTCTCCGCCCCGAAGATCGCCGGCAAGCTGTCGCTGCGCGCCTCGATCACCGGCGAGATCGTGATGGACGGGGTGGAGGTCTCCGAGGAGGCGCTGCTGCCCAACGTTTCAGGCCTGAAGGGTCCGTTCGGCTGCCTCAACCGCGCCCGCTACGGCATCGCCTGGGGTGCCATGGGGGCGGCGGAGGACTGCTGGTTCCGCGCCCGCCAATACGGCCTCGACCGCAAGCAGTTCGACAAGCCGTTGGCCGGCACCCAGCTCTATCAGAAGAAGCTCGCCGACATGCAGACCGAGATCGTTCTCGGCCTTCAGGCGGCGCTGCGGGTCGGACGCCTCTTCGACGAGGGCAAGATGGCGCCGGAGATGATTTCGATCATCAAGCGCAACAACTGCGGCAAGGCGCTCGACATCGCGCGGCTCGCCCGCGACATGCACGGCGGCAACGGCATCCAGATCGACTACGCGGTGATGCGCCACGCCCAGAACCTCGAGACGGTCAACACCTACGAGGGCACCCACGACGTCCACGCCCTCATCCTGGGTCGTGCCCAGACCGGAATCCAGGCGTTCTTCTGAGGTCTCGCCAGCCCGCGCCGGGGCCGGTGGTCCCGGCGCCTCATCTTCGGAGCCGCTCATGACCACCGCCCCTCTCGCGGGTCTCAAAGTCGTCGAACTCGCCCGCATCCTCGCCGGCCCCTGGGTCGGCCAGACCCTCGCCGACCTCGGCGCCGAGGTGATCAAGGTCGAGCGGCCGGTCACCGGCGACGACACCCGCCACTGGGGCCCGCCCTTCGTGAAGGGCGTCGACGGCGAGGATCTCGGCGCCGCCTATTTCCACGCCTGCAACCGTGGCAAGCGCTCGGTGGCGATCGACTTCGAGAAACCGGAGGGCGCCGACCTCGTCCGCCGTCTGGTCGCGGAGGCCGACGTGGTGATCGAGAACTTCAAGGTCGGCGGGCTGAAGAAATACGGCCTCGATCACGACACCTTGCTCGCCGCCCATCCGCGTCTGATCTGGTGTTCCGTCACCGGCTTCGGCCAGGACGGCCCCTATGCGACGCGCGCCGGCTACGACTTCATGATCCAGGGCCTCGGCGGCTACATGGAGCTGACCGGCGACCCGGCCGGCGAGCCGATGAAGGTCGGCGTTGCCGTCGCCGATCTCTTCACCGGCCTGCACGCCGTGATCGGCATCCAGGCGGCGTTGGCGGCGCGCGAGAAGACCGGACGCGGCCAGCTCGTCGACATGAGCCTGCTCGACACGATCGTCGCCATGCTCGCCAACCAGGGCATGAACTACCTCGTCTCCGGCAAGGCCCCGACCCGGATGGGCAACGCCCACCCCAACATCGTGCCCTATCAGGTCTTCCCGGTCCGCGACGGCCACGTCGTCGTCGCCACCGGCAACGATCGCCAGTGGCGCGACACCTGCGCCATCCTCGGCCTGGAGGCGCTCGCCTTCGACCCCCGCTGGGTCCACAACGCCGGCCGCGTCGCCGCCCGCGCCGAGCTGATCCCGCTCGTCGAGGCGAAGACCAGGCTTTTCCGCCGCGACGACCTCCTGGCGAAGCTCGAGGCCGCCAAGGTGCCGGCCGGGCCGATCAACTCGGTCGCCGACGTCTTCGCCGACCCCCAGGTGAAGGCGCGCGGCCTGCGCCTCGATCTGCCCTGTCCGGAGGCCGAGGGCGGCACCGTCCCCTCGATCCGCAACCCGATCCGCCTCTCCGACACGCCGATCGCGCCCGACCGCGCCTCGCCGCGTCTCGGTGCCGACACCGACGCGGTCCTCGGCGCCCTCGGTCTCGGAACGGAGGCGCTCACCGCGCTCGCCGCCGCCGGGGTGATCGGCCGGCGTCCGACCGACGAGCGGTGAGGGCACTGGACAACCGCGCCGGCGCATGGCGGAATGACGCCGCCGTTCGCATTGCGAACAGATCGGGGTGAACCGAGGAGGGCGTCCGTGCCGCCGCGCGTCGAGACCGTCGCCTCCTTCGCCAAGGGGCTCGCCGTGCTGCGCTCCTTCGGCGCCGGCGCACGCCGCCAGACCATCACCGACGTCGCCGCTCGCACCGGTCTGACCCGAGCCGGCGCCCGTCGCTTCCTGCACACTCTGGTCGAGACCGGTTACGCCCGCTCCGACGGCAAGCACTTCGAGCTGACCGCCCGCGTCCTCGAGTTCGGCGACGCCTACGTCTCCGGCATCGACGCGCTGGCGACGGTGCGCGACGTGCTCCACGACCTCGCCCGCGACCTCGGCGAGACCGTCTCCGCCGCCGTCCTCGACGGCGCCGACGTCGTCTGCGTCGCCGGTTCGCCGTCCGCCGCCCGGCGCGGGCCCGGCTCCGCGATCGGGGAGCGGCGGCCGGCGGAGAGCTCCGCCGCCGGACTGGCGTTGTTGGCGCGGCTGTCGCCGAAGGACCTCGAGCGCTTTCTGCGTGCCGCCGAGGCGCGGGCATCGGCGGCACGGGCCCCGGCGATCCGCGAGCCCCTGCGCGCCCGTCTCGCCGAGGTGCGCGAGCACGGCCACGCGTCGGTGGAGGCGGCGGGCGAGACCGGTGTCCACGCGTTCGCCGTCGCCGTCGCCGACCACGCCGCG
>JAAYVT010000733.1 GCA_012517025.1 Phyllobacteriaceae bacterium
CGATCTGACCCTGACGCTGCGCGGCGCCAATCTCGCCTACGGCGACGTCCTGCGCACCGAGGTCGGCGGCGAGCTGCGCCTCACCGGCCCGATCGCCCGCGAACCGATGCTTTCCGGGCGCCTCGACCTCGGCCGCACCGAAATCACCATCCCAGAGCGCTTCGCCGCCAACGCCGCCCGGCTCGGCGTCAAGGACCTCGCCGTTCCCCCCGAGGTCGCCAGCACCCTGGCGCTCGCCCGGCCGAAGGCGAAACGCGGTGGTGGAAAGGGTGCCGCCCCCTGGCGCGCCCGTCTCGACGTCACCGTCGACGCCCCCTCGCGACTGTTCGTGCGCGGACGCGGCCTCGACGCAGAGCTCGGCGGACGGCTGCGCGTCTCCGGCACCACCGACGCCTTGGTTCCCGTCGGCGCCTTCGACCTGCGACGCGGCGCCCTCGACGTGATCGGCCGCCACATCGCCCTCGACAAGGGCACGGTGACGCTCTCCGGCGACCTCGATCCGACGATCGACTTCCAGGCCTCTTCCTCCACCCGCTCGGTGGCGGTGACGGCGGGGGTCACCGGCCGCGCCTCCGACCCGACACTGGTGCTGACCTCGACCCCGGAACTGCCGCAGGACGAGGTCTTGGCGCAGTTCCTGTTCGGACGCGGCGTCTCCGACCTGACCGGCGTGCAGCTAGTCCAGCTCGCCGCCGCCGCCGCCCAGCTCGCCGGCGGCCCCTCCGCCCCCGATCTGCTCGGCAAGATCCGCCGCTCGACCGGCCTCGACAATCTCGGCACCACCACCGATTCGAAAGGCAACGCCGGCTTGACCGCCGGCCGCTACATCGGCGAGCGGATCTATCTCGGCGTCACCGCCGGCGCCGGCGGGTCCACCGACGCCACCGTCGATCTCGACGTCACCCGCAATCTGAAGCTCCGCGGCCAGACCGGCACCGACGGCTCCAAGGCCGGGTTCGTCTTCGAAAAGGAATATTGAATCGTGGCTTTCCGCCTGACCCCGCCCGGATCGCGCATCCCCGCCGCGATCTGGGTGCTCGGCTTCGTGTCGATGCTGATGGACGTCTCCTCCGAGGCGATCCACGCGCTGTTGCCGATCTGGATGGTCGGCACGCTCGGCGCCTCGACCCTCGCCGTCGGCCTGATCGAGGGCATCGCCGAGGCGACCGCCGCGATCACCAAGGTGTTCTCCGGCGTGATCTCCGACCGGCTCGGCAAGCGCAAGGCGCTCGCCGCCCTCGGCTACGGCATGGCCGCCTTCACCAAGCCGATCTTCCCGCTCGCCGGCTCGCTCGGCTGGATCGTCGCCGCCCGTTTCGTCGACCGCGTCGGCAAGGGCATCAGCGGCGCCCCTCGCGACGCGCTGATCGCCGACATCGCCCCGCCGGCGCTGCGCGGCACCGCCTTCGGCCTGCGCCAGACCCTCGACACCATCGGCGCCTTCGTCGGCCCCCTCCTGGCCATCGCGCTGATGGCGGTGAGCGGCGACGACGTCCGGCTGGTGTTCTGGGTGGCGGTGGTGCCGGGCTTCCTCGCCTTCGCCCTGATCGCCTTCGCCGTCCACGACCCCGACCCCGCCGGAGCCGTCCCCGCCCGCGCCCCGCCGCGCTGGGGCGAGGCGCGCCGCCTGCCCGCCGCCGTGTGGTGGATCGTCGGGCTCGGCGCGGTCTTCACCCTCGCCCG
>JAAYVT010000734.1 GCA_012517025.1 Phyllobacteriaceae bacterium
CGGATGCGACGCCTTGAAGGCGTCGACGGTCTGCTGGGCGTCGATATTGGGCTGGCTGGTGTAGAGCACGAGCCGGCCTTCGGCGGCTTCGGCGCCGGACACGGCGAACAGGCCCAGGGTGAGAGACAGAGCGAGGATCGTGGTGCGCATGGACGAACTCCGGAGGAACGGTGGCCGGTACGGCGCGTCGGAAGACTTCTTGCTAGGGATGGGCAATGTCATTGCCGTGACGGCTTCGCCGACGGGCGTGGTCGGGCAGGGCGTCGTTCTTGCCTGATCGAAGACCCCACGACATGATCGCCTTCGTCTCGCCGTCGAGGGGAGGGGAGTCGTGTCGAATCGATTCGTGTCGATCGCGAACCAGGGCGTCGCCCACGTCGTGCGGTGGGCGCGCTGGCTGGTTCTGCCGGTGGTGCTGCTGCTCTTCCTGCAATGGCCGTTGCGCGACGGCGTCGGCCGCTGGTCGCGCGAGGCCAACGATCTCGGCCAATGGCTGTTCGCGCTCTATGTCGCGGTGGCGGTGACGGCGGCGACGCGGGCCGGGCGGCATCTCTCGGCCGATCTCTTCGCCCATCGCTTCGCCGGCGCGACGCGGCGGCGCATCGCGGTCGCGGGCGTGGTCCTCGGCCTGTTTCCCTGGGCGGGTTACGTGCTGTGGGTGGCTTGGCGGCCGGCCTGGCGATCGATCCTCGGGCTCGAGCGGTTTCAGGACACCGACGACCCCGGCTATTTCCTGATCAAGGCGGCGCTCCTCGTCGGGGTGTCGCTGATCCTGGTTCAAGGCGCGGTCGACCTCCTGCGCTGGAGACGGCGCCGATGAGCGGCTTCGGCATCGTGCTGCTCGTCGCCGCCGGTGCGGCGCTGATCCTGACCGGACTGCCGGCCTGGATCGTTCTCTTGATCGCCTCGGTGTGCGGGGCGGGAATCGCGGTTCTCGGCGGCGCCGATGCCGGCGTCTTCGCGGCGCTGCCGTCGCGGCTGTTCGGTCTGCTCGAGAACGACATGCTGCAGGCGATCCCGCTCTACGTGCTGATGGGCGCTCTGCTCGATCGCCTGCCCGTCACCGACGCGATCTTCCGCACCCTCTGCGCGATCTTCCCGTCGGCGGGACGGCGCGGGCCGCTGCTCGCCGGTCTGTCGCTCGGGGCGTTGCTCGGTCCGATGAACGGGTCGGTGGGGGCGAGCGTGGTGGCGCTCACCCGTGCCGTCGGGCCACGGCTGAAGGAAGCCGGCGTGGCGCCGGCGACCCGACAGGCGCTGATCGCGGTCGCCGGTACGCTCGGCGTGGTGGTGCCGCCGTCGCTGGTGCTGATCCTGCTCGGCGACGCGATGCTCACCGCCCACACCGTGGCGCTCAACGCCACCGGCCGCATGGATCTGATCGTCAACACCCGCGACGTCTTCCGCGCGGCGCTGGTGCCGGCGGGACTGTTTCTCGCCGGGGCGTTTCTGGTGACGATCTTCAGCCGGCGCGAGGCCGGCCCCGAGACGGCGCCGGTGCCCGCGCCCTCGCGCGGCGACGTGGCGATCGCGCTGGTCTCGGTGAGCTTCGTCGTCGCCCTGCTCGGCGGGGTGGCTGCGGGGCGCTTCTATGCGGTCGAGGCGGCCGCGATGGGCGCCTTCGTCCTCGCGGTGGCGGCGGCGGCGACCGGGCGACTGGCGAAGGGGGCGCTCGGTCGGCTCCTCGACGAGACCTTCGCCACCACCGGTGTCCTGTTCGCGCTGCTGATGGCGGCGACGACCTTCACCCTGGTGCTGCGAGTGCTCGGCACCAATGCCCTGCTGATCGATCTTCTGGCGAGCGTTCCCGGCGGGGCGCTGGGCGCGGCGGCGGCGGGGCTCGCGGTGATCGCGGCCTCGGCCTTCGTGCTCGACGCCTTCGAGATCATCTTCGTGATCGTGCCGATCGTTGCGCCGGCGATGCTGATGCGGGTCGAGGACGCCGCTTGGATCGCGGCGCTGATCCTGCTCACCCTACAGGTGAGTTTCCTGACCCCGCCGGTCGGCTACGCGCTGATGCTGTCGCGCTCGCTGATGCCGGACGCGCCGCCTCTGACCAAGGCGTTGCGGCGGCTCGCGCCCTATCTCGGCATGGAGATCGCGGTCGTGCTGGCGGTCTTCGCCTTCCCGGTGCTGGTCCATCCCGAGAAGCTGTTCGAGCCGCGCCCCG
>JAAYVT010000735.1 GCA_012517025.1 Phyllobacteriaceae bacterium
TCGTGCGGGGCAGGTCGCCGATCAGAGCGGCCACGGACGGGCGCACGATCGCTCGCTCCCTCACGGAGGACGTCCCCATGGTTCTGAAATCCCATACGACTTTCCTCGGGCTTCTGTTCGCCGCCGGCGTCTTCGCCACGCCGGCCCTCGCCGCCGCGCCCGACGGCGTCTATGCCCGCCCGAACGGCACCACCGCCAAGGTGTGGACCTGCGGTGGCAAGCTCTGCGCCAAGGTGCAGGACAGCAACTTCGACATGTTCCTGTCGGGAATCGCGCCCGCCGGCGAAGGCAAGTGGCAAGGCGACATGAAGCACCCCGACATGCCCGGCTTCATGACCTTCAACGGCACGGTGACCACCACCGCCAAGGGGCTCAAGGTCCAGGGCTGCGCCGTCGGCCAGACGATGTGCGATTCGGAGCAGTGGACCAAGAAGTGACCGGTTCCGGGGCCGCCGGACGCGTGGCCCCATGCGACCGGCGGACTTCGGGCGATCCGGGCGTCCCCGCGCCCGGATCGTTTCTCGGTGGGCTCACGCCTTGCGGCGGAGCCGCACCACCACGTCGTAGCCGACCACTTCCATGCCCGCCGGCGGCTCGGGCAGCCGCTCGATCCGCACGTCGTCGAGATCGAGGTCGATCATCGCCCCCTCCCCTTCGACGTAGAAATGGTGATGGCGATCGACCCGGGTGTCGAAGAACGACTTCGCCCCCGACACCGCCAATTCGGCGAGCAACCCCGCCTCGGTGAACTGCTTCAGCGTGTTGTAGACGGTCGCCAGCGACACCGACACGCCCGAGCGCAACGCCTCGTCGTAGACCACCTCGGCCGAAACGTGACGATCTCCCTTCGCCTGCAGCACGTGCAGCAGGTCGACGCGCTGACGCGTCGGCCGCAGTCCGTGCGCGCGCAGCCGATCGGCGAGCACCGGGGCGACCGGCGCGGCCGCGACGCGCTCCCGCCGCCGCGTGGGCGACCGCATCTCCGACATCTCGGCGGGGACCTCTTCGAACATGCTCTCCTCCGTCTCGCATCGCGATCGACCCCGTCCATGATATGGTATTGCGAGGCATTTGCAAGAATAACTGACGAATGGGATCGAACCTTCGCGTTTCGCTTCGTCTCGCCCCACCGGCGACCACGGGCGATTCCCGCGTCGCGGTCGCAGAGCGCCGCGCCCGAGACTCGGGGGCCTCGCCACCCCGCATGGACACCGGTCGCCCGAGGCGCGCGGTCGGTCTCTCCGGTGGCGAGCCGACTCGTTTCCGTCGCGTGACGCAGACGTTTCGGCGAGACCGATCGTCGCGGCACTCGACGAGGCGCCGAAAGGCCTCAGAGCCCCGATCCGGCATACGCATTCGCTCGAAGCCGACGAAGGATGGCGCCCCGCATCACGCGTCATGGCTTTCGGTGGACCGGCGCCTATGTTAGGAAGTCCGCGATTTCGAGGGACGGGCGCCCGCGAGTGCTTCGCCACGCCCCTCCCCGAGCCTCGTCAGTCCCGATCGAGGGAAAGAAGAAGAGACGATGTCCGACCGGCGTTCCAGCTTCACCTACGAAGAGCTCCTCTCCTGCGGCCGTGGCGAAATGTTCGGCCCCGGCAACGCCCAGCTGCCGCTGCCGCCGATGCTGATGTTCGATCGCATCGTCGAGATCTCCGAGACCGGCGGGCCGGCCGGCTGCGGCCTGGTACGCGCCGAGTTCGACATCCGTCCGGACCTGTGGTTCTTCCCCTGCCACTTCCAGGGCGACCCCGTCATGCCCGGTTGCCTCGGCCTCGACGCGCTGTGGCAGCTGACCGGCTTCTTCCTCGGCTGGCTGGGACTGCCCGGCAAGGGCCGCGCCCTCGGCGTCGGCGAGGTCAAGTTCTCCGATCAGGTGCTGCCGACCACCAAGCTGGTCGAGTATCGCGTCGAGCTGAAGCGCGTCTTCAAGACCAAGCTCAAGATGGGCATCGCCGACGGCACTCTGCTCGCCGACGGCAAGCCGATCTACGAGGTCAAGGACATGCGCGTCGGCCTGTTCCAGGCCTGAGCGGCCTCGGCCGCGACATCCGGGACGGCGCCGCGCCGTCTCGGACCGGATGGATCCGTGGTACGTTTCGCCCGCCACCGGGACGGTGGCGGATCTTCCGCCGTCGTGGACGGCGCGAGTGAACTCGAGAGCGGGCGCCGATGGGCGAAACCGCCAGGACGAAAGGTCATCCCCATGAGGCGGGTCGTCGTGACGGGTATGGGCATCGTTTCCTCGATCGGAAACGACACCGGCGCGGTCCTCGAGAGCCTGCGCGAGGCGAAGTCCGGCATCGTCCGCGCCGACGATTACGCCGCCCTCGGCTTCCGCTGCCAGGTCCACGGCGCCCCGCAGGTCGACGTCGCCGCGCTGGTCGACCGTCGCGCCATGCGCTTCCACGGCGGCGGCACCGCCTGGAACCACGTCGCCATGGATCAGGCGATCGCCGACGCCGGCCTGACCAAGGACGACGTCTCGAACGAGCGCACCGGCATCGTCATGGGCTCGGGCGGCCCGTCGACGAAGATCATCGTCGAGGCCGCCGGCATCGTCCGCGACAAGGGCGGGCCGAAGCGCATCGGCCCGTTCGCGGTGCCGAAGGCGATGTCTTCGACCGCGTCCGCCACCCTCGCCACCTGGTTCGAGATCAAGGGCGTCAACTATTCGATCTCGTCTGCCTGCGCGACCTCGAACCACTGCATCGGCAACGCTTTCGAGCTGATCCAGTTCGGCAAGCAGGACGTGATGTTCGCCGGCGGCTGCGAGGATCTCGACTGGACGCTGTCGGATCTCTTCGACGCCATGGGCGCGATGTCGTCGAAGTACAACGACACCCCCGCGGTCGCCTCCCGCGCCTACGACAAGAACCGCGACGGCTTCGTCATCGCCGGCGGCGCCGGCGTGCTGGTGCTCGAGGAACTGGAGCACGCCAAGGCGCGCGGCGCCAAGATCTACGCCGAGATCGTCGGCTACGGCGCCACTTCCGACGGCTACGACATGGTCGCCCCGTCCGGCGAGGGCGCGGTGCGCTGCATGCGTCAGGCGCTCTCGACGGTGAAGACCGCGGTCGACTACATCAACCCGCACGCCACCTCGACCGTCGTCGGCGATCAGAAGGAGATCGAGGCGATCCGCGCGGTGTTCGGCGAAAAGTGTCCGCCGATCTCGGCGACCAAGTCGCTGACCGGTCATTCGCTCGGCGCCACCGGCGTGCAGGAGGCGATCTATTCGCTGCTGATGATGCAGAACGACTTCGTCTGCGAGAGCGCCAACATCGAGGAGATCGATCCGGCCTTCGCCGACATGCCGATCGTCCGCAAGCGCATCGACGGGGTGAAGCTCGGCACGGTGTTGTCGAATTCCTTCGGCTTCGGCGGCACCAACGCCACGCTGGTGTTCTCCCGCCACGACCTCTGATCGGACGTTCCGCCCGATTTTAAAAAAAATACGACGGCTTTCTCCTTGGGCACTCGTCTCGCCCGGAGAAAGCCGTCATCTTTCTGCAACGAAGACCGACGAGGAGTTCCCTTCGCCCGCGAGCGCCCGAGGCGACCGGCCGGGAATTCGACCACGAGAGTATTGAGAGGAAGTCGATGAGCGGGATCATGGCGGGTAAGCGCGGCCTCGTGATGGGCGTCGCGAACGATCATTCGATCGCTTGGGGCATCGCCAAGAAACTCGCCGAGCACGGCGCCGAGCTCGCCTTCACCTATCAGGGCGACGCCTTCGGCCGTCGCTTGAAGCCGCTCGCCGAAAGCGTCGGCTCCTCGCTGCTGCTGCCCTGCGACGTCGAGGACGTCGCCTCGGTCGACGCCGTCTTCGCGACGCTGAAGGAGACCTGGGGCTCGATCGACTTCCTCGTCCACTCGATCGGCTTCTCCGACAAGAACGAGCTGAAGGGCCGCTATTGCGACACCACCCGCGAGAACTTCTCGCGCACCATGGTGATCTCCTGCTTCTCCTTCACCGAGATCGCCAAGCGCGCCGCCGAGTTGATGACCAACGGCGGCTCGATCATCACCCTGACCTACGGCGGCTCGACCCGCGTCATGCCGAACTACAACGTCATGGGCGTGGCCAAGGCGGCGCTGGAGAGCTCGGTGCGCTATCTCGCCATGGACTTCGGCCTGGAGAACATCCGCGTCAACGCCATCTCCGCCGGCCCGGTCCGCACGCTCGCCGGCTCCGGCGTCTCCGACGCCCGGCTGATGTACAATTTCCAGAAGCGCAACTCGCCGCTCGGTCGCACCGTGACCATCGACGAGGTCGGCGGCACCGCTCTCTACCTCCTCTCCGAGCTCTCCACCGGCGTCACCGGCGAGATCCATTTCGTCGATTCGGGCTATTCGATCGTCTCGATGCCGCGGCTCGAGGAGCTCAAGGCGCAGGAGACCCGCGAGGCGGAAGCGACCACGAAGGCCTCCGCCGCGGAGTGAACCCGAGCCGGTCGCGGGCGCCTCGACGCCCGCCCCGCGCGCCTGTTATGAACGACGGCCGCCGAGCCGAGCTCGCGCGGCCGTCGCCGTCTCGCAGGACCCGCGCGCCATGTTCGCCTCGCTCTGGATCTTCACCACCATCGGCGCCGCCGCCGCCCAGTCGCTCAGGAACGCCCTGCAGCGCGGCCTGACCGCGAGCCTCGGCACGCTCGGAGCGACCAACGTCCGCTTCCTCTTCGGCCTGCCCTTCGCGATCCTCTTCCTCCTCGCCCTGATCGCCGCGACCGGGCGGATGCCGCATCCCGCGACCGAATTCTGGGGCTGGGCGGCGCTCGGCGGGCTCGGCCAGATCGCCGCCACCGCCTGCATGCTCGCCGCCATGCTCGATCGCTCCTTCCTGGTGACGATCGCCTACACCAAGACCGAGCCGGTGCAGGTGGCGCTGTTCTCGCTCGCCTTCCTCGGCGAGGTGCCGACGCCGCTGCTCGTCGCCGCGATCGCCGTCGCCACCACCGGCGTGATGATCCTGTCCTGGCCGAAGACGACCGACGCCGCGGAGCCGGCGACCCTGGTCGCGCGCTTGCGCCCGGCTGCCCTCGGCATCGCCTCCGGCGGCCTCTTCGGCCTCTCCGCGGTGTTCTTCAAGGGGGCGATCCTCACCGCCGGCGCCGGCGATTTCCCGGTCGACGCGGCCGCCGCGCTGGTCGCCTCGCTGACCGTGCAGACCGCCGTGCTGACCGGCTGGCTGCTCCTCACCCGACCCGCCGTGATCCGGGCGACGCTCGCCGAATGGCGCCCCTCGATCGGCGCCGGCTTCCTCGGCGCGCTGGCCTCGCAACTGTGGTTCGTCGGTTTCGCCATCGCCCCGGTCGCCGCCGTGCGCACCCTCGGTCTGGTCGAGATCCTGTTCGCGCAGATGTTGGCGCGGGGGCTGATGAA
>JAAYVT010000736.1 GCA_012517025.1 Phyllobacteriaceae bacterium
ACGCCCGCGCCGCACCGACGCGTCCTTTTCGCCACGTCCGCCGCCGCCGAACGCCCTCACCTCTCGTAACGATGCCCGCTCGCCCTACGTAGAGGCGGACGAGGAGGATCTCTCATGTATGAAAAGACCCCCGCGGCGCTCGCCCGTCTGACCCCGGAGCAGTACCGCGTCACCCAGGAAAACGGCACCGAATATCCCGGCACCGGCGAATATGTCCACACCTTCGAACCCGGCCTCTACGTCGACGTGGTCTCCGGCGAACCGCTGTTCGCCTCCGCCGACAAGTTCGAGTCCGGTTGCGGCTGGCCGAGCTTCTCCAAGCCGGTGACGCCGGCCCACGTCACCGAGCTGCGCGACGTCTCGCACGGCATGGTTCGCACCGAGGTGCGCTCCACCCACGGCGACAGCCACCTCGGTCACGTCTTCCCCGACGGCCCGCGCGATCGCGGCGGCCTGCGCTACTGCATCAACTCCGCCTCGCTGCGCTTCGTCCCCAAGGCGAAGATGGCGGCGGAAGGCTACGCCGATTATCTCGATCAGGTGGAGGAGCCGAAATGACCGAAACCGCCATCCTCGCCGGCGGCTGCTTCTGGGGCATGCAGCAGTTGCTGCGCCGCCTGCCCGGCGTGATCTCGACCCGCGTCGGCTACTGCGGCGGCGACGTCGCGCACGCCACCTATCGCAACCACGGCGACCACGCCGAGGCGGTGGAGATCGTCTTCGATCCGACGAAGATCTCCTTCCGCGACCTGCTGGAAACCTTCTTCCAGATCCACGATCCGACCACCCGCGATCGTCAGGGCAACGACCTCGGCCGCAGCTACCGCTCGGTGATCCTCACCCTGTCGGACGAGCAGGACCGCGTCGCCCGCGACACCATCGCCGACGTCGACGCCTCCGGCCTGTGGCCGGGAAAGGTGGTGACCGAGGTGAAACCCGCCGGCGCCTTCTGGGAGGCCGAACCGGAGCACCAGGATTACCTGGAGCGCTTCCCCTTCGGCTACACCTGCCACTTCGCCCGGCCGGGCTGGAAACTGCCGCGCCGCGCCGAGGCGGTCTGAGCGGCCGAGCCAGATCCCGTCCGCCGCGCGCTCGCGACGGCGGACGGCGACGCTCAGCCCTTGGCGGCGAGCGCGTCGAGCCGCTTCTGCATCTCTTCCATCTGCTGCTTCAGTCGGTCGAGATCGTTCGGCGTGGCCGGCGTGGCGGCCCCCTTCTCGTCCGGCTTGACCGGTACGCCCGGGTGCAGGCCGCCCTCCGGCATCATCGACCCGAACGGCGAGAACATCCGCATCGCCCGTTCGAACATCTCGGTGTTGCGGCGCACTTGTTCTTCCATCGCCTCGAAGGCGTTGCCGGGGAACGCGTGCGTCATCTGCTCGCGGAACTTCCCCTGTTCGCGGGTCAGGCTGTCGATCGAGAACTCGAGGTAGCTCGGCACCAGATTCTGCATGCTGTCGCCGTAGAACCGGATCAGCTGCCGCAGGAAGGCGATCGGCAACAGGTTCTGCCCCTTGTTCTCCTGCTCGAAGATGATCTGGGTCAGCACCGACCGCGTGATGTCGTCGCCCGACTTGGCGTCGTAGACGACGAAGAGCTCCTCGTTCTTCACCATCTCCGCCAGGTCTTCCAGCGTCACGTAGGACGACGTGCCCGTGTTGTAGAGACGGCGGTTGGCATATTTCTTGATGATCGTGGGCTCGTCGGTCTTTGCCATCTTCTCTGCCACTCTGCTCACCGCGCCGACCGACCGAAGCGACGTCCGACGTCGGACGACCGATCGGGGACCTCCGCGCGGAACCTCCCCGGTGGAGAGAGATTAGGAAGTTTCTTGCTGCAAGGCCACCAGTTTCGCGAGGGTCCGTACCGCACTGCCCCATCCGACCCGGTCGATTGGCCGAAGGTCTTAATCCAAACGGGAAAATTCGCCGTCGAATCCGACGGATTGCCGAGACCGCAGGCCTCGACTCGTCATTGACAGGTCAGGGGTCGGACGTCTCTATTCCCTCCCCGAGGACCCCGGATGCGACCCGCGCGTGTTGCGTGTGTCCACTCGGATCCAAACGATTAGATCGCGATCGAGCGGCTCGATCGCGCGCAAGGTCAACCCGGAGGAAATTCGCATGGCCACTGACGTCGTCATCGTGGGCGCGGCGCGTACGCCCGTCGGTTCGTTTTCCGGTGCGCTCTCCGGCGTTCCGGCCCACAAGCTCGGCGTGGTGGCGATCACCGCGGCGCTCGAGCGCGCCGGTGTCGCCGCGGCCGACGTCGACGAGGTGATCCTCGGTCAGGTGCTCTCCGCCAACGGCGGCCAGAACCCCGCCCGTCAGGCGGCGATCGAGGCCGGCATTCCGCAGGAGGCGACCGCCTGGGGTCTCAACCAGCTGTGCGGCTCGGGCCTGCGTTCCGTCGCCCTCGGCCTGCAGCAGATCGCCAACGGCGACGCCGACGTCATCGTCGCCGGCGGCATGGAATCGATGTCCCAGGCCCCGCACGTCGCCCATCTGCGCAACGGCGTGAAGATGGGGTCGCTCGAGATGATCGACACCATGATCAAGGACGGCCTGACCGACGCCTTCCACGGCTATCACATGGGCGTCACCGCCGAGAACATCGCCCAGAAGTGGCAGATCTCGCGCGAGGAGCAGGACGCCTTCGCCACCGCCTCGCAGAACAAGGCGGAAGCCGCCAAGAAGTCCGGCCGCTTCAAGGACGAGATCGTCCCGGTCGTGATCAAGGGCCGCAAGGGCGACGTGGTCGTCGACACCGACGAATTCATCCGTGACGGCGTCACCGCCGACGCCCTCGGCAAGCTGCGCCCGGCCTTCTCCAAGGACGGCACGGTGACCGCCGGCAACGCCTCCGGCATCAACGACGGCGCCGCCGCCGTGGTGTTGATGTCGGCCGACGAGGCGAAGAAGCGCGGCCTGACCCCGCTCGCCAAGGTCAAGTCCTGGGCGACCGCCGGCGTCGATCCGGCGATCATGGGCACCGGCCCGATCCCCGCCTCCCGCAAGGCGCTCGAGAAGGCCGGCTGGACCGCCGCCGATCTCGATCTGGTCGAGGCCAACGAGGCCTTCGCCGCGCAGGCGATCTCGGTCAACCGCGAGCTCGGTTGGGACACCTCGAAGGTCAACGTCAACGGCGGCGCCATCGCCATCGGTCATCCGATCGGCGCTTCCGGCGCCCGCATCCTCGTCACCTTGCTCTACGAGATGCAGAAGCGGGACGCCAAGAAGGGTCTCGCCACCCTGTGCATCGGCGGCGGCATGGGCATCGCCCTCTGCCTCGAGCGCTGAACGAGCCGATCCCGGCGCGATCGGGCGTGGCGCGAGACGCGCCCGATC
>JAAYVT010000061.1 GCA_012517025.1 Phyllobacteriaceae bacterium
AGTCGGGCGAGGCGGGCCGGCGCTTCCCCGTCGCCGGCAAGAGCTTCGATCTCGGCCACGGCGACGTGGTGATCGCCGCCATCACCTCCTGCACCAACACCTCGAACCCCTCGGTGGTGATCGCCGCCGGCCTTCTCGCCCGCAAGGCGCGGGCGAAGGGGCTGCGCCCGAAGCCGTGGGTGAAAACCTCGCTCGCCCCGGGCAGCCAAGTGGTCGCCGATTATCTGAAGGCCTCCGGCCTGCAGGAGGATCTCGACGCCCTCGGCTTCCAGGTGGTCGGCTTCGGCTGCACCACCTGCATCGGCAATTCCGGTCCGCTCGCCCCCGAGATCTCGAAGACCATCGGCGACAACGGCATCGTGGCGAGCGCCGTGCTCTCCGGCAACCGCAACTTCGAGGGCCGCATTTCGCCCGACGTGCAGGCCAATTGGCTCGCCTCGCCGCCGCTGGTGGTCGCCTCGGCGCTCGCCGGCTCGACCCTGGTCGATCTGACCAAGGACCCGCTCGGCGTCGGCTCCGACGGCAAGCCGGTCTTCCTCGCCGACCTCTGGCCGACCTCGGCCGAGATCGCGGCGATCGCCGACGCCTTCGTCACCGGCCCGCGCTTCCGTGAGAAATACGCCGCAGTCTTCGACGGCGACGCCCGTTGGCGGGCCGTCGAGGTGACGGGCGGCGAGACCTACGGCTGGGACGACGCCTCCACCTACGTGCGCAATCCTCCCTATTTCGACGGCATGGCGGCGACGCCGGCACCGGTCGGGGACGTGATCGGCGCCCGTGTCCTCGCCCTCTTCGGCGACAAGATCACCACCGACCACATCTCGCCGGCCGGCTCGATCAAGGTCGCCTCGCCGGCCGGGAAGTATCTCGTCGAGCACGGCGTCGCGCCGAAGGACTTCAATCAGTACGGCACCCGGCGCGGCAATCACGAGGTGATGATCCGCGGCACCTTCGCCAACATCCGCATCAAGAACGCGATGGTGAAGGACGAGACCGGCGCGATCGTCGAGGGCGGCTGGACGATCCACCAGCCCTCCGGCGAGAAGCTGTTCATCTGGGACGCGGCGCAGCGCTACGCGGCCGAGAAGGTGCCGCTGGTCGTCTTCGCCGGCGTCGAATACGGCAACGGCTCGTCGCGCGACTGGGCGGCGAAGGGGACGAAGCTCCTCGGCGTCAAGGCGGTGGTCGCCCGCTCCTACGAGCGCATTCATCGCTCCAACCTCGTCGGCATGGGCGTGCTGCCGCTGCAGTTCGAGGCCGGCACCAGTTGGGAGAGCTTGGGGCTGACCGGCGCCGAGACGGTGTCGATCGCCGGCCTCTCGACGCTCGAGCCGCGCGCCGGGCTGACGCTCTCGATCGTCCGCCCCTCCGGCGAACGGCTCGAGGTGCCGGTCGTCGCTCGCATCGACACCGCCGAGGAGCTCGAATACTTCCGCCACGGCGGCATCCTGCCCTTCGTCCTGCGTCGCCTCGCGGCGGCCTGATCGAACCGGATCGCGAGGGCGCCTCGGCGCTCTCGCGATCTTTCTCGCCTCCTCGGGAGTTTTCTCCATGTCCGCCGTCCGCACCGAACGCGACACCTTCGGCGAGATCGCCGTGCCCGCCGAACGCCTGTGGGGCGCCCAGACCCAGCGTTCGCTGGAGCACTTCGAGATCTCCGACGATCGTATGCCGCATGCATTGATCGTGGCCCTGGCTGTGGTCAAGCGCGCGGCGGCGAAGGTCAACGCCGAAATCGCCGGGCTCGACGCCCGCAAGGCCGAGGCGATCGCCACCGCCGCCGAGGAGATCCTCGGAGGGCGTCGCTTCGACGAGTTTCCCCTCGTCGTCTGGCAGACCGGTTCGGGCACCCAGACCAACATGAACATGAACGAGGTGTTGGCCAACCGTGCCTCGCAGCTCCTCGGCGGCCCGGTCGGCGAGGGCCGGCTGGTCCATCCCAACGACGACGTCAACCGCTCGCAGTCGTCGAACGACGTCTTCCCGACGGCGATGCACGTCGCCGCCGTGCGCGGTCTGGTCGAGGATCTGCTGCCGCCGCTGCGGGTGCTCCGCGCGACGCTCGCCGACAAGGCCCGCGCCTTCGCCGACGTCGTCAAGATCGGCCGCACCCATCTCCAGGACGCCACCCCGATCACCCTCGGCCAGGAGATCTCCGGCTGGGTCGCCCAGCTCGCCCATGCCGAGGCCCACGTCGAGGCGAGCCTGCCACACCTGCGCGAGCTGGCGATCGGCGGCACCGCCGTCGGCACCGGCCTCAACGCGCCGATCGACTTCGGCAGCCGCGTCGCCGCCGCCCTCGACCACGACACCGGCCTCGGCTTCGTCGTCGCCCCCAACCGCTTCGAGGCGCTCGCCGCCCACGACGCGATCGTCCACGCCCACGGCGCGCTCAAAGGGCTCGCCGCCAGCCTCACCAAGATCGCCAACGACGTCCGTTGGCTCGCCTCCGGCCCGCGCTCCGGCCTCGGTGAGATCTCGATCCCCGAGAACGAGCCCGGCTCCTCGATCATGCCGGGCAAGGTCAATCCGACTCAGGCCGAGGCGATGACCATGGTCTGCGCCCAGGTCTTCGGCCACGACGCGGCGATCGGCTTCGCCGGCGCCTCCGGGGCCTTCGAGCTCAACGTCTACAAGCCGCTCATCGCCTACGACATGCTGAAGAGCATCCGCCTGCTCGCCGACGCGATGCGCTCCTTCGAGCGCCATTGCGCCCGCGGCATCGAGCCGAACCGGGCCCGCATCGCCGAGCTGGTCGACCATTCGCTGATGCTCGTCACCGCGCTCGCCCCGCACGTCGGCTACGACGTCGCGGCGTCGATCGCCAAGGACGCGCACCGGCACGGGCTCACCCTGCGCGAGGCGGCGATCGCCTCCGGCGCGGTGAGCGGCGAGGACTTCGACGCCTGGGTCGTCCCCGCCGCGATGGTGCGGCCGACCTGATCCCTTCGTCCACCACAGGAGAGCAAACCTCATGTCCACCCCGTATCGTGTCGCCGTGATCGTCGGCAGCCTGCGCAAGGCCGCCTACACCCGCCGTCTCGCCCATGCGCTCGCCGGCCTCGGCGAGAGCCGCATCACGCTCGGCATCGTCGAGATCGGCGATCTGCCGCTCTACGATCAGGACCTCGACGAGGGCGTGGTGCCGGCCGCCTGGACGCGCTTCCGCGCCGAGATGAAGGCCGCCGACGCGGTGCTGTTCATCACTCCCGAGCACAATCGCTCGGTGCCAGCGGCGCTGAAGAATGCCGTCGACGTCGGCTCGCGGCCCTATGGCGCGAGCGTCTGGGCGGGCAAGCCGGCGGCGATCATCTCGCTCACCCCCGGCTCGCTCGGCGCCTTCGGTGCCAATCACCACCTGCGCCAGTCGCTGGTCTTCCTCGACATGCCGACCCTGCAGCAGCCCGAGGCCTATCTCGGTGGCGCAGGCAGCATGTTCACCGAGACCGACGGCTTCGCCGACCCCAAGACCGCCGGCTTCATGACGACCTATCTTTCGCGCTTCGCCGACTGGATCGCCAAGACCGCGAAAGCGTGAGCGGACGGTCTCGCTGCGGTCTCCCGCCGATCGGGGGACGTCCCGTCTCGGATCGACGGTCGCGATGCGAAGGTCTGGGCATCCGGCCCTCTCCCCCCTCGAGGGGGAGAGACGGAGAGGGGGGAATGGGCATTCCCGTGACCTTCCGCGCTCTGGGAGGGCGCAGCCCCTTCTCCCTGTCCCTCCCCCGCGAGGGGGGAGGGAACCTCGGGAGCTCGCCGTCTTCGTGAAGAGCCGCGCCGACGATGCGTCGGGACCGATCTCACAGGATCGGGGCGAACAGGCGTGCCACCGGGGCCGCCAGCCGCAGCGCCGGCGGCTCCTCGGAAAGCGCCCGGTCGTGGCGGGGCGCGGCGGCGAAGTCGGCCTCCAGCATCGCTTCCACTCGCCGCGCGAAGGCCTCGTCGAAGATCACCGTGCTCGCCTCGAAATTGAGTCGGCAGGAACGGGCGTCGAGGTTGTGGCTGCCGACCGCCGCCGCGACGTCGTCGACCAGCAGCACCTTCTGATGCATGAACCCGCCCTGCCAGCGGTGCACCGCGACGCCGGAGCCGCGCATTTCGTCGAGGAAGGCGAAGGCGGCGAGCCAGACCAGCCAATGGTCGCGCCGCCCCGCCATCAACACCCGCACGTCGACGCCGCGCAGCACCGCCACTCGCAGCGCCGTCATCAGACCGGGGTCGGGGGCGAAATAGGGCGAGGCGATCCAGATCCGCCGCCGCGCCGCGGTGATCGCGTGTTCGAAATAGAGGCTGCCCGGCTCGCGCGGATCGGCCGGGCCGGTGGCCAGCGCCAGCGCCGAGACCCCGCCCTCGATCGCCGCCGCCGGCCGGCCGAGGTCGAGCACCTCGCCGGTCGCCCAGTGCCAATCTTCGGCGAACAGCGCCTCCAGCCGCGCCGCCACCGGCCCTTCGAGCCGCACCGAGGTGTCGCGCCACGCCCCCAGGCGCGGATCGCGGCCGACGTATTCGTCGCCCCAGTTGTAGCCGCCGGTGAAGGCGACGGCGCCGTCGATCACCGCGATCTTGCGGTGGTTGCGGAAGTTGAGCCGCCGCGTCGTCAGCAGGCGGGTGCGGTGGCGGGCGTGGAAGTCGACGATCTCGACGCCGCCGGCCCGCATCCGTGCGAGGTAGTCGCGATGCAGGCCGTGACTGCCGAACGGATCGTAGAGCACGCACACCCGCACCCCTTCGCCGGCCTTGCGCAGCAGCAGCTCCTGCAGGGCGTGGCCGAGCCCGTCGTCGCGCAGGATGTAGGTCTCGATCACCACCCGCCGGTGGGCCGCGCCGATCGCCGCGAACACCGCCCGGAACACCGCCTCGCTCTCCGCCAAGAGTTCGACCGCGTTGCCCTCGACCGCCATCTCCTCGGCGATCGCCTCGAACCCGTGCCGCAGCCGTTCGCCCTCGCTGGTCTCCCGGCGCGGTCCGGCCGCGGCGGGCCGCCGGCGGCCGCGCGCCGTCGTCTCCGACAATTTGCGCTTGCGCACCATGCCGGGATAGCGGACGTCGCCGAAGATCACATAGGCCGGCAGCGCCAACGACGGCACGGCCAGCAGGAAGATCGCCCAGCCGACCGCGCCCTGCGGCGTCCGCGCCGTGCGGATCGCCCGCAACGCCACCAGCGCGCCGACCACCTGCAGCAGGAAGAGGCCGGCGGAGAGCGCGAAGGCGAGGCTGCTCGAAACGGTCAAGAGGCGATCTCCCCGCCCTCGCGTCACTCGACGGAGGCGATCAGCTTGGCGAGTTCGGCGAGCGAGCCCACCCCCATCTTGGTCATCAGCGAGGCCCGATAGGCCTCGATCGTCTTGATCGACAGATCGAGCTCGAAGGCCACCACCTTGTTCGGCTTGCCGGCGAGGACGCCGTCCATCACCTCGCGCTCGCGCTTGCCGAGCCGCGCCAGCCGCTCCTCGATCGCGCGCCGCCGCGCCCCTTGCGCCAGCGTCTCGCGGGAGAGCCGGATCGCCGCCTCCACCACGTCGAGGAGATGTTGTTCCTTGAACGGCTTCTCGATGAAGTCGTGGGCACCGGCCTTGAGGGCTGCGACCGCCATCGGCACGTCGCCGTGGCCGGTGACGATCAGGATCGGCAGCGGAAAGCCGCCCTCGGCGAGATGGCGTTGCAGCTCGAGCCCGCTCGTTCCCGGCATCCGCACGTCGAGGATCACCGCGCCCGGCCGCAGCGCCTCCGCCGTCGGCAGCGCGGCGAGGAAGGCATCTGCGTCGGCGAAGCTCTTCGCCTCGAGCCCGACCGAGGCGAACAGGAAGGTCATCGACCGGCGCATCGCCTCGTCGTCGTCGACGATCAGGATCAGGGGCTGGTCGGCCTCGTTCATGCCGCCTCCTCTTCCGCGACCGGCAGCGCGAAGCGCATGGTCAACCCGCCGTCCGGCTCGTTCTCCGCCCACAGCCGCCCACCGTGGCTCTCCACGATGGTGCGGCAGATCGACAGGCCGAGACCGAGTCCCTGCGGCTTGGTGGTGAAGAACGCCTCGAAGAGATGCGCTTCGGCCTCCCCCGTCAAGCCGGGGCCGTGATCGCGCACCGCCACCGTCACCGTGTCGCCGTCGGAGCTCGTCGCGATCGCGATGCCGCGCTCGCGTCCACCGTGATCGATCATCGCGTCGACGGCGTTCTGCAACAGGTTGAGCAGCACCTGCTCCATCTCCACCCGATCGGCGGAGACCTTCGCCAGATCGCCGGCGAGATCCTCGGCGATCGCGA
>JAAYVT010000737.1 GCA_012517025.1 Phyllobacteriaceae bacterium
AGATCGACGCCGTCGTGCAGACCCTTGTTGCCCTCGATCAGGGCGAGATCCATGCCGATCTCGCGCGCCGCGACCAGCGCGGCGATTTCTTCCGGCGTCTGCGTGTTGAAGTCGAGGTTGTAGCTCGGCCGGCCGGAGGCGCGGCGATGCCACAGCGGATCGATGTAGTCCGGCCCCTTCTTGAAGGCCTGGACGCGGCGGCCGAGCCGGGTCAGCGCGGCGGCGAGACCGACCGTGAAGGTGGTCTTGCCGGACGACTTGTGGGCGGCGGAGACGACGAGATGGGGCATGGGTCAGGCCTCCTCGTGCGGCAACAGGCGCAGAAGACGGAGCGCGATCATGGTGAGCAGCAGCGCCACGGCGACGCCGCCGAGGCCGAGACCGATCTCGGGCAGGCTCGGCACGTAGGTCGCCACCACCCCGTCGCCGAAGCTCGACGAGACCTCGAAGCCGGGGAAGAGGCGCATCGGGAACACTTGTCCGCCGATCACGATCACCCACAGCTGGGCGAAGCCGCCGAGCACGACCAGCGCAGACGCCCCGGCGATGGTGCCGCGCGAGGGATCGTCGCGGCCGTAGAGCATCGCCATCGGCACCAGGAGGCCGAGCACGATCGCGCCGATCCAGAAGGCGGCGGTGTAGAGCCCGCCGTGGGTGAGGATCCACGCCTCGAAATCGACCCGCTCGGGCGAGAAGATGCCGGTGAAGTGGTAGACGCCGGTGAAATAGAGCACCGAGCCCGCGAAGATCATCAGGAGCCGCCCGAGCCGGCCGAGCAACGCGTCGGAGAGCCGGCGATCGGAGGCGTCGTCGATGGCGAGGCGGATCAGCAGGAACACCGCCAGCCCGTAGGCGAGCGACATGGCGATGAATTCCGGCGCCAGCACCGCCGTGCCGAGCCCCGACCGCGCCACGATGAAGCCGAAGATCGAGCCGGTGCCGGTGGTCAAGACCAAGCGCCACAGGAAGGCGGCGAGGCCGATCGGTTTGACGAACTTCTCCCAGCGCCGCGTCATCTGCACGGTGAGGTAGGCTGCGACGACCGCCACGAAGCCCGAATAGAGCAGCACGTTCCAGGCGAAGATCGAGCGGAAATTGTAGTTGGTCATGGCGACGGTCAGCCGGTCCGGCCGGCCGAGGTCGAGCACCAGCACCGACAGGCCGCCGACCAGCAGCGTGATCGCCAGCACCGAGGAGAGCCGGGCCTTCGGCTTGTAGCGCATCTCGCCGAACACCGAGCCGAGCGAGGCGATGTTGAGCACCCCCGAGGCGGCGAGGATCAGGAAGATCGCGAAGACGTGCGGCACGCCCCACACGACCGAATTGTTCATGCCGGTGACGACGTGGCCGTTCGCCTCCATGTAGAGGGCCGAGCCGGCGCCGATCGCCAGCAGCCCGAGCAGGCCGGCGAAGGCCGCCCCGAACTTCGGCCCGCCGCGACATTCGACATAGGTGATCCGAGCCATCGGCGTCCCCTCAGAGGTTGCGGTAGCGCACGCCCGGATCGACGCCGAGGTCGCCCCGGATCTGCTTCGTCGCGACGGTGGCGACGGCCTGCGCGATCTCCGACGTCGGATCGGAGAGGTCGCCGAACAGGATGGCGCGGCCGGACGACGCGCACGCCTGGACACAGGCCGGCGCCTCGCCGCGATCGACCCGGTGGACGCACAACGTGCAGCTCTCCACGGTGCCGATGCCGCGCGGCGCCCACGGCTTCTGGTCCTCGAGCTCGTGGTGGACGAATGAGCGCGCCTTGTAGGGGCAGGCCATCATGCAATAGCGACAGCCGA
>JAAYVT010000738.1 GCA_012517025.1 Phyllobacteriaceae bacterium
CCGCGCCGGCGTCCGGGGTGGAGTCGTCGCGGGTGTCGGGAAAGAGCTGCGAGGTCGAGACCGGCGTGGCTCGGGGACCGCGCTCGGCGGACGATGCGGGCGGGGTCTCTCGCCGACGTCCGAACCAGCGCTCCAGGAAACCGCCCATCACCCCTCCGTTTCCCGGGCTCGCCTCAGCCCACCACGATCAGATGCAGCGATCGCGGTCCGTGCGCGCCGAGCAGGATGGTCTGCTCGATGTCGCCGGAGCGCGACGGCCCGGTGATCAGATTGAGCGCGCGCGGCATCCGGCCGGGACCGAAGACCTCGCGCAGCCGCGACCACACCGTCTCGTAGTCGCCGACCACATCCTCGGCGGAAACCACGACGAGATGATGTTCGGGGAGAAAATTCAGCGTGGTCGGATTGTCCGGACCGGAGGCGAGCACCACCGTGCCGGTCTCGGCGACGCCGGCGAAGGCGTGCGACAGGCCGACGAGGTCGGTGCCGTCGGAGGGCCCGACGGCGACGGCGAGTTGCGGCTCGGAGCCGAAGGGCAGTGCGGCGAGACGGGCGTCCTCGCCGCGACGGACCGCCTGCGGCAGGTTCTTCGAACGCAGATAAGCGGCGATCGCCGCCGGAACTTCGGCGTCCGAGGCGACGCGGACGACGCTCGCCGAGACCGCCTCCGCCTTGTCGCGGAAGAGGTCGAGGCGGGCCTCGCCGTCGACCTGCCCGCGCGCCGGGACGATGCCGGCGGGGTGGGCGCGCAGGCGCTCGACGACGGTGGCGCGGCGGGCCGAATCGTCGGCCGAGGCGGTCGCCCGGCGGATCTTGGAGAGGATGGTGTCGCGTGCGGTCATCGCAGGGTCCGTCTCGAACGAGGTCAGGCGCGGGGCGGGCGTTCGCCCGCCGCCCAGCGGTCCATGAAGGTCGCGCCTTCCGGCGCCGGCATGTCGCGGTGTTTGGTCCAGCCGTCGCCGAGCGGCAGCCGGGCGATGCGGCCGCGCCCGCCGGCGAGGAAACCGAGGCCGGCGCGCCCGAGTCGCGCCGCCAACCGATAGAGCGACGGCCGGGCGGCGAGGAACGCCCACAGTTTCAGGCCGAAGCGCTGGGTGCCGGGGTTGAGCGCCCTCTCCCACTCCCGGGTCCGCCAGGCCCGCATCATCCGGGGCAGCGGGATGCGCATCGGGCAGACGCTCTCGCAGCGACCGCAGAAGGTCGAGGCGTTGGGCAGATGGCCGGTCTGCTCGATGCCGACGAGCGTCGGGGTCAGCACCGCGCCCATCGGGCCGGGATAGACCCAGCCGTAGGCGTGGCCGCCGATCTGCTGATAGACCGGGCAATGGTTCATGCAGGCGCCGCAACGGATGCAGCGCAGCATCTCCTCGAACTCGGTGCCGAGCATCGCCGAGCGGCCGTCGTCGAGCAGCACGACGTGATATTCGCCCGGCCCGTCCGGATCCTCCGCCCGGCGCGGGCCGGTCGAGAAGGTGGTGTAGACGCTCATCTCCTGCCCCGTGGCGGAGCGGGCGAGCAGGCGCATCAAGGTGTCGACGTCCTCGAGGGTGGGCACGATCTTCTCGATCGAGGCCAGCACCACGTGAGCCTTCGGCAGCGTCTGGGTGAGGTCGCCGTTGCCCTCGTTGGTGACGATCACCGAGGTGCCGGTCTCGGCGACCAGGAAGTTGGCGCCGGTGATGCCGACGTCGGCGGCGAGAAAGCGCCGCCGCAGCACCTCGCGCGCCTCGGCGAGCAGGGTGGTCGGCTCGGTCAGGTCGCGATCGGCGGCGAGATGGTCGTGGACGCGGCGGAAGTCGCCGGCGACCTGCTCCTTGGTCAGGTGCACCGCCGGCGCGATGATGTGCGAGGGGTGCTCGCCGCGCAGCTGGATGATGTATTCGCCGAGGTCGGTCTCGACCGGCGTGATCCCTTCCGCCTCCAGGTATTCGTTGAGCGCGATCTCCTCGGTGATCATGCTCTTGCCCTTGGTGACGGTCTTCGCCCCGAGCCGTTTACAGATGTCGCCGACGATGCGGCGGGCGTCCTCGGCGCTCTCGGCCCAATGCACGTGACCGCCGGCGGCGATCACCTTGCGCTCGTAGGCCTCGAGGTAGAGGTCGAGGTGCTTCAGCACGTGGGTCTTGAGATCGCGGCCGGCGTCGCGCAGCGCCTCGAATTCCGGCAGGCCGGCGGCGGCCTTCTTGCGCTTGGCGACGAAGCCGCGCTCGACGTTGCCGAGCGCCTTCTGCAGTTGCGGATCGCGCATCGCGGCGGTGGCGCTCGCCTTGAAGGCGGGGGACGTGACCTTCATCGTCTCATTCTCCCTTCGCCTTGCCGATCGCCGGGCCGGTCGCCAGGCCCGCCAGCACCTCGGCGACGTGGCGGACCTCGACGGGCGAGCCGGTGCGGGAGAGCCGCCCGGCCATGTTCATCAGACAGCCGAGATCGCCGGCGAGCAGCGTCGTCGCCTCGGAGGCCGAGACGTTCGCGCATTTCTTGTCGACGATGGCGCCGGAGAGGTCGGGGTACTTGACCGCGAAGGTGCCGCCGAAGCCGCAGCAGACGTCGGGGTCGTTCATCTCGGCGAGCGTCAGGCCCTCGACGGCGGAAAGGAGCCGCCTCGGCTGGTCCTTCACCCCCAACTCGCGCAGGCCCGAGCAGCTGTCGTGATAGGTGACGGTGCCGGAAAAGCGCGCCCCGGTCGAGGTCACGCCGAGCACGTCGACGAGGAAGGAGACGAGCTCGCGCGACTTTCCCGCCAGCGCCAGGGCGCGGGCCTTCCACGGATCGCCGTCGGCGAAGAGCTCGGGATAGTGGGTGGCGATCTGGCCTGCGCAGGAGCCAGACGGGGCGACCAGCCAGTCGTAGCCCTCGAAGGTCTCGATCACCCGCTTCGCCAGCGCCACCGCGTCGGCGCGATCGCCGGAGTTGAAGGCGGGCTGGCCGCAACAGGTCTGCGCCGGCGGCACCACCACCTCGCACCCGGCGTCCTCGAGCAGTTTCACCGCCGCGAAACCGACGGTCGGGCGCATCAGATCGACGAGGCAGGTGACGAACAGGGCCACCTTGGGGCGGTGGGCGGGAGCGGGCGGGGTCATGCGGTTCCTTCGTCGGCGGCTGTCGAACGGGCGAACGTGGGGAGGCGACGGTGGCAGCGCCGTCCCGTCCGGTCAAGCGGGGGCGACGCGGGTGGGAGCCGCGCGAGGCGGGCGGAAATCCGACGGCCGCGATGTCGCGTCGCAGCAGGGGGCATGGCGGTCACCGCATCGGCTCCGTTATACGTGGAACGACGGAGGCGACGTCACGCCGCCGGCCGAGGGAGGAAGACATGACGCGGGACGTCGCCGGGGGCAGCCCACGCGGATTCGAGCCGCATCCGAGCCGCGCCGAGATCCTCGGCGAGGTGCACGCCCGGCCGTTCCGGCCGGCGGCGACGCCGCGCGTCTTCCTCGCCTATGCCTTCGCCGTCGACCGCGAGCGGTTGGAGGCCGACCGCGCCTTCCTCGACCGGTTGTGCCGGGCGCGCGGCGAGCCGGGACCGGGACCGGCGAGCCGGCATCACGTCGTCCCCTTCGGCGGCGGTTTCCTCAAGTGGGAGCGCCATGCCGAGTTCGTCGGCTACACCTGGGACGGACCGGCGAGCGATGCCGACACCCCCTTCGGGGCACTGCCGACCACCCATCCGTTCGGCTCCGACTTCGCCCAGCCGGGGCCGCTCCTGGTGGCGATCCGGCTCGACCTGCTCGCCGATCGCGGCGACCTCGCCGGCGACGTCGACCGTTTCGACGCCGCCAGCCGCTGCGTCGCCGAGGCCTACGGCGGGTCGGGGCTGGCGATCACCGACTTCCGCCAGGACGGCGACGGCCACACCCGCATCCTGGTGCGCGACCGCAGTCTCAACGACCAGCAGGCCGGCGCGCTGATCCAGCGATTGATCGAGATCGAGACCTATCGCACCCTCGCCATGCTCGGCCTGCCGACGGCGCAGGGGGTGGCGCCGGAGGTGCGGCGGATCGAGCGCGACCTCGCCGCGATCACCACCGAGATCCGCTCGACCACCGGGCTCGCCGCCAATCGCGGCCTGCTCGAACGGCTGTCCGGCCTCACCGCCGATCTGGAAGCCCACGCCGCCGACGTCTCCTATCGCTTCGGCGCGACCCGGGCCTACGACCAGATCGTCAAGGACCTGCTCGCCGCCCTGCACGAGCATCACGTCCCCGGTCACGGCACCTGGACCAACTTCCTGGCCCGCCGGTCGGACCCGGCGATGCGCACCGTCGCCTCGATCCAGGAGCGGATGAACGACCTGTCGCGCAAGCTCACCCGCGCCGCGCAATTGCTCAGGACCCGGGTCGACGTCGACCTCGAACAGCAGAACCGCGATCTGCTGGAGAGCATGAACACCCGCGCCCGGCGCCAACTGCTCCTGCAGCAGACGGTCGAGGGTCTGTCGGTGGCGGCGGTCAGCTACTACGTGGTGGGGCTGGTCGGCTACGTGCTGAAGGCGGCGAAGGAGGCGCATCTGCTGCCGATCGATCCGGGGCTGGCCACCGGCTTGGCGGTGCCGGTGGTGCTCGGCTGCGTCTTCCTGTTGGTCCGCTCGATCCGCAAGGCGCACGCCCCCGACGGCGAGCATTGAGCCCGCCGACCTCCCCCCGAGAGACGAAAAAGCCCCGGTTTCCCGGGGCTTTCTCGTTCGGATGAACCGTCGCGGCAGGCGCGCCGGCCCCTGCCCGATCACTTCTTCTTGCCGTCGGCGCCGAAGGAGGTGACGTAGGCGATCAGGTTCTCGCGATCGGTCGCGTCCGGGACGCCCGCGAAGGCCATCTTGGTGCCCGGGTTGTAGACCTTCGGGTTGGTCAGATACTTGTCGAGCTCGGCGGCGTTCCAGGTGCCGCCCTTCTCGCCCATCGCCTTGAGGTCGGCGCCGTAGCCCTTGAAGCTCTCGATCGAGCCCTGCTTGCGGCCGTCGATGCCGTTCAGTTCCGGGCCGACGCGGTTCTGCGCGCCTTCGCCGATCATGTGGCAGGCCTTGCACTTCATGAACACCTTCTCGCCGGCGGCCGGGTCGGCGGCGTAGGAGGAGGCGGTCGCGGCGACGAGACCGAAGGCGGCGAGCAGGACGACTTTGTTCATTTCGAATCTCCGCTGGGCGTGATCAGGGATACCGAGAACTCGTCTAAGTGACGAGGGTCCGCAGTCCAAGACGGAAATTGGACCAAATCGAGATGCGACCGCCCGCGGCTCTCGCGACCCTCGACGCCGGCTCGGCGTCGGGGCGGTCGGCTCCGTTCTGGCCAAAATCGGATGGGGAATCAATCTTTCCCTGCGACGAAACGACACCTCCGCGACCGATCCGCCGCCTTCCTCAGGGAAAGATCCCCATTCATCATCATCAAATCGGTTGAATTCCCCGTCTCGCGTGGCATTCTGTCGCATATGAGCCCGCGACGAACGGGTGGGATCCCAAGGGGAGGAAACAGGCATGGACACCGTGGCAGGCCCTTCGTCGGTTTCTTCGACGTTCGACGAACCCCGGGTTCGCGCGATCACGGTCGACGACGTCTCCGTCGCGCTCTCCGACGGGCTGCGCGACTTCCGCGCCGCGCCGGCCTTCGGAACCACGGTCGGGCTCGTCTACGCGATCGGCGGCAATCTGCTGCTGTGGATCGTCGCGTCGTGGGATCTGTCGCTGCTGGTCTACCCGCTCGCCGCCGGCTTCGTGCTGATCGCGCCGTTCGCGGCGGTCGGCGTCTACGAGCTGTCGCGGCGGATGGAGGCGGGCGAGACCACCCGCCTCTCCGACCTGATCGGCGCGGTGCCGCCGCATGCGCGGCGCGAGCTCGCCTACATGGCGCTGGTGACCTTCTTCGCCCTGCTGGTGTGGGTCTACGCCGCCGGCTTCGTCTACGCGCTGTTCTTCGGGCTCAGGTCGCTGCCGACCGACGACATCGTCACGATGATCGTCTCCACCCCGCGCGGCGTCGCCTTCCTGGTGGTCGGCAACCTGCTCGGGGCGGTGCTGGCGACGGTGGTGTTCTCGATCAGCGTGATCTCCTATCCGCTGCTGCTCGATCGCGACATCGACTTCGTCACCGCGATGATCGCCTCGATCCGCGCGGTGCTGGCCGCGCCGATGCCGATGCTCGGCTGGGGCGTGTTCATCGCCACCATGCTGGCGATCGCGATCCTGCCGATGTTCCTCGGCCTGGTGGTGATCCTGCCCTGGCTCGGCCATGCGAGCTGGCATCTCTACCGCCGCGCCACGGCGGTGGACTGATCGATCCGCCGAAACGAGAAACCCCCGGGGAGCACGTCCCCGGGGGCTTTGCGTTCGGATACGGGCGACGGCGTCACATCACCACGACGCGGGTGCCGACCGGCACGCGGCCGTAGAGGTCGGTGACGTCCTCGTTGCGCATGCGGATGCAGCCGGAGGAGACGGCCTGACCGATCGTCCAAGGCTCGTTGGAGCCGTGGATGCGATATTCGGTCGAGCCGAGATAGAGGGCGCGGGCGCCGAGCGGATTGTCCGGGCCGCCGTCCATGTGGCGCGGCAGATCGGGTTTCCGCTTCAGCATCGCCGCCGGCGGGGTCCAGCCCGGCCACTCGGCCTTGCGGGTGACCCGATGGGCGCCCGCCCACTGGAAGCCGGGGCGGCCGACGCCGACGCCGTAACGGCGCGCCTTGCCGCCGGTCTCGACCAGATAGAGATGGCGGGTGGTGGTGTCGACGACGATGGTGCCGGGGGCCTCCTTGGTCGAATAATCGACCTCGGTCGGCAGGAAGCGCGGATCGATCGTCTCGGCGGGACGGCGCGCCTCGCGCGGCGCCAGGGC
>JAAYVT010000739.1 GCA_012517025.1 Phyllobacteriaceae bacterium
CCTCGGCATAGCCGGAGACGAAGATGATCTTCAGGTCCGGCCGTGCCTTCCTCAGCTCGCGCAGCAGCGACGGCCCGTCCATCTCCGGCATCACCACGTCGGAGACGACCAGATCGACCGCCCCGCCGGTCTCCTCCATCACCGCCAGCGCCTCGGTGCCGGTGCCGGCCTCGTGCACGGTGTAGCCGCGCGAGGCGAGCGCGCGGGAGGCGAAGGCGCGCACCGCCTCCTCGTCCTCGACCAAGAGGATCGTCGCCGAGCCGGTCAGATCGGCGGCGCCGGAGGGCTGATCCGAGCGCCCGGCCTCCGCCGCTTCCGCCGCCTTGGCCGCCTCCGCCGCCGTCTCGACGTGGCGCGGCAGCAAGAGATGGAAGGTGGTGCCCACCCCCACCTCGGACGAGCAATAGACGAAGCCGCCGGTCTGCTTGACGATGCCGTAGACGGTGGAGAGGCCGAGGCCGGTGCCCTGGCCGACCGGCTTGGTGGTGAAGAACGGCTCGAAAATGTTCTCGATGATTTCCGGCGGAATGCCGGTGCCGGTGTCGCCGACCTCGATCAGCACGTAGTCGGCCGCCGGCATCCCCGGCGTCTTGAACGGCATCTTCTCGTCGGCCGTCACGTTGCGGGTCGAGATCCGCACCCGCCCGCCGTTCGGCATGGCGTCGCGGGCGTTGACGGCGAGATTGACGATCACCTGCTCGAGCTGGCTGGTGTCCGCCTTGATCGGCCACAGATCGCGCCCGTGCACCACTTCGAGCGTCACCTTTTCGCCGAGCAGCCGGCCGAGCAGCATGTGCAGATCGGCGAGCGTGTCGCCGAACTGGACGACCTCGGGCCTGAGCGTCTGCCGCCGCGAGAACGCCAGCAGCTGGCGCACCAGCGCCGCCGCCCGGTTGGCGTTCTGCTTGATGTTCATGATGTCCTGGAACGACGGATCGGTCGGCCGATGGCTGGCGAGCAAGAGATCGGAGAAGCCGATGATCGCGGTCAGGACGTTGTTGAAGTCGTGCGCGATGCCGCCGGCGAGCTGGCCGATCGCCTGCATCTTTTGGCTCTGCGCGAAGCGCTGTTCGAGCTCCTGCTGCTCGGTGGTCTCGAGCGCGTAGACGATCGCCGCCTCGCCCTCGCCGGTGCCCTCCTCGACCGCCGAGACGAAGAACCGCGCCGAGCGCTTCTTCACCGAATCGTCGATCAGCTGCGCGTCGATCGGCTCGATGTCGCCTTGGGCCGCGAAGGCGGCGGCGAGCGCCTCGGTGAGCTTCGGCCGATCCGCGACGACGACGGTCTCCACCAGACTGCCGCGCGCCCCCGAGGCGTCGGCCCGCACCATGCCGCCGAAAAGCTCCAGGAACGAAGCGTTGGTCCGGCCGATGGTGCCGTCGTGGGCGATCGAGGCGATGGCGATCGGGGTGTTGTTGAAGAAGCGCTGGAACCGCACCTCGGCCGCCCGCAGCGCCTCGGAGGCATCCTCGCCGGAGGAACGGTTGATCACCAGGGTGCGGCTGTCGCCGGGCCGCCCGCTCGCCCCGGTCGGCACTTTGTGCAGCAGGCGAACGGGGAGCGACTGGCCGTTGCGCTTGACGAAGTCGAGGTCGAGCACCCGCGTCTTGCCGTCGGCGGCGGTGTCGGAGATCAGCGCCATGCCCTGGCCCTGGACGATGTCCTTGAGCCGGATCGACCCCGCCTCGAACTTGGCGAGATCCCAGCCCAGCCAGTCGGCCAACGTCGCGTTGAGATAGGTCAGCCGTCCCGACGGATCGGCCGAGAAGAAGCCGGCCGGCGCGTGGTCGAGGAAGGTGACGATCTGCTGCAGCTCCTGGAAGCTCGATTCCTGCCGTTCGCGCTCGCCGGTGACGTCGGAGATCCGCCACGCCGTCAACCGGTCGCCGCCGTCGCGGTCGGAGGCCGGCGCCAGCGGATCGACGTGGATGCGGTACCACCGCGCGCCCCCCGCCTCGGTGCCGATCGGCGCCCGGGTGCGGATCTCGGTCTCCGCCGCCCGCCGCGCCCTGACCGCCTCGCCGAGCCGGAACATGTCCTCGCCGACGTCGGGGCTGGCGGCGAAGATCCGCTCGATCGTCCGGAGATCGTTGGCGGTCGCCGCCTTGGTCAGCCGCGCGTAGGCCTCGTTGGAATAGATGATGCGCCCCTGGTCGTCGGTGACGACCACGCCCTCCGGAAAGCCGTCGAGGAAGACGCTCGCCAGCGTCGGCCCCTGCGGCCGCGCCCCGAAACGGACGAGCCCGATCGCGCCGGCGAACAGCGCGAACACGCCGACCACCGCGAGCAGGCCGAGAATGACCTGGACGTAGGGAGCGGCCTCCTCCGGCTTGACCACCGCCAGCGCCGCCGCCGCGGCGACGAAGGACAGTGCCAGCGCCACCAGGAGCCCGATGCTGCCGGAGCGCGCCCCCCGATCGATCGTCGGGAGCCGTCCCTGATTGACGTCGTCCTGTTCCATGTCGGTCTCGCTCGCACCGCCCCCACGCCCGAGCCGGCGGACGCGAATCCCCGGCGGTGTCGCTCGAGAAGGTTGCCCGAACCGAACGGTCGGACAAGCGGAATCACCGCCGCCGTTTGTCCTTGAGGCGCATCACGAAGCCGATCACCTCGGCCACCGCGCGGTAATGTTCCTCCGGGATCTCCTTGTCGATGTCGACGCCGGCGTGCAGGGCCCGGGCGAGCGGTGGGTTCTCGACGATCGGCACCTCGTTGAGAGTGGCGATCTCGCGGATCTTCAGCGCCACCGCGTCGGCGCCCTTGGCCACCACCATCGGCGCCCGCATGCCGTTCTCGTATTTGAGCGCCACCGCGAAATGGGTCGGGTTGGTGACCACCACGGTCGCCGTCGGCACCGCCGCCATCATCCGCCGGCGCGCCCGCGCCATCCGCATCTGGCGGATCTTGCCCTTGATCTCGGGATTGCCTTCGGTCTGCTTGAACTCTTCCTTCAACTCCTCGCGGGTCATGCGCAGGCGCTTCACCCAGCGATGGCGTTGGAACAGGTAGTCGAGCCCGGCGACGAAGGCCATGACCACCAGCACCGCCCCCATCAGCTTGACCGCGGCCCGCCGCGTCACCTCGAGCACGCCGATCGGCTCGCTGTTCAAGATCCCCTGCAGATGGATGAATTCCGGCTGCAGCGCGAAGGTCATGGCGGCGGCGACGATGGCGATCTTCGCCACCCCCTTGAGGCCCTGCATCGCCGAATCGATCGAGAACAGCCGCTTCAGCCCGGACAGCGGCGAGATCTTCGACAGCTTCGGGATCAACGGCTCGAAGGTGAAGAGCAGCCGGTGCTGGATGGCGTTGCCGCCGACGCCGGCGATCAGGAACAACAGCGCCGGCAACGCCAGCACCCCGCCGATCAGGCCGACCAGATGCAGGAAGATCCGTTCCAGGGCGCGCGGATCGGTCGCCATCTCGTCGGCGTGGTCGATGAAGGCGGCGAGCGACCGGGAGAGATCGCCGGCCACCCCCTGCGACAGGAAGGCGACGAACACGGTGCCCGCCGCCAGCACGAAGAAGGTGGCGAGCTCCTGGCTCTTGACCACGTCGCCGCGCTCGATCGCCTCGTCGATCTTCTTCTGTGTCGGTTCTTCGGTTTTGGAGTCGTCGTCGTCTTCTTCGGCCATGCGTCATCCCCCGACGAGACGCATCAGCCCGTCGCGGACGTGGTCGAGGTAGACCCCGAGCAACGCCGTGAGCACCAGGCCGAAGACCAACAGCCCCAGGCCGATCGACAGCGGCATGGCGGCGAAATAGATCTGAAACTGCGGCATCATCTTCTGCAGCATGCCGAGCCCCAGGTTGAAGACGAGGCCGAAGGCGAGGAACGGCGCCGAGACCTGCAGACCGACCTTGAACGATTCGGCGGTCAGCGTCACCGCGGTCTCGGCGAAGTCGCCCGACGGCACCCAGTGGCCCGGCGGAAACAGCGTGAAGCTCGACGCCATCGCCGAGATCGCGACCAGATGCAGGTCGGTGACGAAGATCAGCGTGACCACCGCCAGCGACAGGAAGTTGCCGACGATCACCCCCTGCTGACCCTGGGTCGGGTCGACCGTCATGGCGAAGCCGAGGCCGAGCTGGGTGGCGATGGTGGCGCCGGCCACCTGCGCGCCGGCGAGCAGGATCCGCGTCACCATGCCGACGAACAGCCCGACGATCAGTTCGCCGCCGAGCATCGTCAGCATCCCCGGCGTCGATTTCGACAATCCCGCCGGATAGAGCCCGGTCACCACCGGATGCAACGCCAGGGTCAGGAAGAAGGCGAAGACCAGCCGGACCCGGGTCGGCACCGACGTCTCGCCGATGCCCGGCACCAACATGCAGATCGCCCCGAGACGAGCGAAGGCGAGCAGATAATGCAGCGCCACCTCGGGCAGCAGATGGACGACCATGACGCCCCTCAGCCGCTCGCCGCGATGTGTTCCATGATCCGCGCGAAATAGCCGGAGAGCTGCGCCGCCATGAACGGGAAGGTGATCAGCATGGTGGCGAAGATCGCCAGGATCTTCGGCACGTAGACGAGCGTCGCTTCCTGGATCTGGGTCACCGCTTGCAGCAGGCCGACGATCACGCCGACGACGAGGCCGACCACCATCACCGGCGCCGCGGTGAGCACCAGCGTGACGATGCCGTCGCGCGCGATGTCGAAGATGTCCGCCCCGGTCATCGTCCCCGCTCCCGCCGACCGAGGACCTCGCCTCAGATCGGCATCTTCATGATCTCTTCGTAGGCCGAGATGACCTTGTCGCGCAGCGCCACCACCGTCTCGAAGGTCGCCTGGGTCTCGGCCACCGCCGTCACCACGTCGACCACGTCGGCCTTGCCGCCGGCATAGGCGAGCGCCTTGTCTTCCATCGCCCGGCCCTGGCTCGAGACGTCGCCGACCGCCTGCTTGAGCATGTCGCCGAAGCTCGGGCCGCCCGTCCCCACCTCGGCAATCTGCCTCGGTTCGGCGCGATTCGTAAGGGCCTGCGTGGCGCGATAGGCACCGGCGGCGAGGGCGGAAGGGGTCATCGGGCGTCTCCGGGCGAAGGGCCGGTCAGGCCTTGAGGATGTCGAGGGTCTTGGAGATCATCCGCCGCGTCGCGGTGACCACGTTGAGGTTGGCCTCGTAGGACCGCTGCGCCTCGCGCATGTCGACGGTCTCCACCAACGAATCGACGTTGGGATATTTGACGTAACCGTTGGCGTCGGCCGCCGGATGGCCCGGCTCGTAGCGCATCTTGAAGTCGGTCTTGTCGCGCTCGACGCGGCCGAGCGCCACCGTCGCCGCCCCGAGTTCCTTGTCGAATTTCGACGTGAACGTCGGCACCTTGCGCCGATAGGGATCCTGGTTCGGGCTGCGGGTGGTCGAATCGGCGTTGGCGATGTTCTCCGCGATCACCCGCATCCGCCCGTTCTGGGCCCGCAGGCCCGAGGCGGCGATCTTCAGCGACTGCATGAATTCCATCGTCATGAGGCGTCTCCGAAGGTCGGATCACTTGCGCCCGAGCGCGGTTCTGAGGAGGCCGAGCGACTGCTGGTAGAGCGTCGCGGCGGTCTGGTAGTCGAGCTGGTTCTCCGCCGACTTGGTCATCTGCTCCTCGAGATCGACCGCGTTGCCCGACGGCGTCACCTCGAAGTCGCCCTTGCGGGTGCCGGCGAAATTGCCTTTGCCGGCGCCGCCGATGTGACCGGGCTCGGTCACCGCGAGGCTCACCGCCGGGGCCCGCATCCGCCCCGAGGTCGCCGCCGCCACCGCCGGCGGCAGCGTCGGCTCGGCGAGATCCTTGGCGCGATAGTGCGGGGTGTCGGCGTTGGCGACGTTCTCGGCGATCACCCGTTGACGCGCCTGATGCCACTGCATCCGCGTCTTTAACGCGTCCATCAGTCCGAGATCGCCGATCGCCATGACCCGAGCCTCCCCGCCGCGCAAACGTCCTCCCGTCGCGATGGGCAGATCCTGCCGCCGGCATGGTTAACGAAGGGTTAATCGCCTGCATCGTCACGGCACCGGCTTCGACGAGGCGCGCGTCGATCTCGTCTTTTCCGTGAACATCCGGTAAAGGGGAGGCGTCGGGACGGCAACTTCTGCCGGGATCGTTTAACATACGGCCGTCACGGGAGATTCGAACCGCGTTCGAACCTCCGACGACGAAGGAGGATGGGACCCGATGAATGCGTTTCGGGAGTGGTTGAACGCCCTGTTCGGGTCGGACGGAGGGCGGGCGATTCAGATGCTCTTCGCTCTGCTTCTCGTCGTCCTGCTCATCCTCGCGGTGACCTGGCTGTTCCGTCGTCTGTTCGGCACGACCTTCGTGCGCGGGCGCAGCACCCGCCTGTCGGTGATCGATTCCGCGCCGGTCGATCCGCATCGCCGCCTGCTGCTGGTGCGCCGCGACGACGTCGAGCATCTGGTGATGGTCGGCGGCCCCAACGATCTCCTGGTCGAGAGCCGCATCCTGCGCGCCGCGCCGGTCGTCGCCGGCCGCGCCACGGCCCATCCCCAACCCGTTCCACCGCGCGCCGCCCCGCGCCCCGCGGTTCCCGAGCCGGAGCCCGCCGCCGTCGAGCCGCCGCCGGCC
>JAAYVT010000740.1 GCA_012517025.1 Phyllobacteriaceae bacterium
CCATGATCCGCCCCTCGTTGGAGACCAGCGCAGTGCCGGCGACCACGTAGGCCGAGCCCTGTTCGCGCAACGTGTCCTGCGCCGAATAGCGTTCGGTGAAGTCGTGGGCATTGTAGAACAGCGTGTCGACGGCCTGTTGGCCGTGGCTGTCGACGATGCGCAGGGTCTCGCCCTTCTTGACGAGATGCGACCAGGGCTTGCGGGCGGGGATGGCGAAGTCGAGCGCGGCGGCGGCGGGATCGCGCGGCGAAGGCAGACAGACGATGGAGCTCATTGGATCTCTCCCTCAGGCCAGCGCGGCGGCGTCGGTGTTGTCGAAGGCGCGGATGCTCTCGGCGCTGCCGGAACGACAGAAGTCGTCGCTCGCGACCGGCACCCGATGGCGGACGAGCTCGATCGCGCCGGGGGCGTAGGTGGGCTCCGGGTCGAAGGGATGCGGACAGTTGGACAGCGCCACCAGGAGATCCATCTCGGCGCGCAGATCGACGAAGTCGCCCTTCGCCCGCTTCGCCTCGTTCCACACGAAGCCGCCGTCGGCGTCGGTCTCGACCGGCGCGAAGAAGGTCACCGGCTGCGGCAGGTCGGCGCGGGCGAGGCCGAGCTTGCCGGCGGCGAGGATGAAGTTGTCGCGGGTGTTGCGGAAGTCGCCGCCGTACTTGCGGGCGTTGGAGGCCGCGGTCGAGCCGCCGACCAGCGCGTCGTGGGCGCCGCAGGTGTCCTCGGTGACCGAGAACACCACCTTGCCCATGTCGGAGAGGATCACCCGGCCTTTGCGGATCGCGGCGCTCCACTGGATCTTGACGGTGTCGGCGTGGTTGATCCGCTCGGAGACGTCGTGGGCGTTCCAGGCGATCGCCGACACCGACGAACGGCCTTCGGGATCGACCATGCGCAACGTTTCGCCCTTGCCGAGCCGGCCGTACCAGTACCAGCCGCCGGGCACGGTCTCGCAGGCGACGATGGCGGTGGCCGGGATCCGGGCGCCGTCGCGGGCCGTGAGATCGGGCAGGGCGCGCGGCGCCGCTCCCTGGCCGGCGGCCTTGAGCTTCTCGTAGGCGGCCCGATTGACGGCGATTTCCGCCTTCTGTTCTTCGGTCGGATTCATGATCGTCACCTCGACGTGTCCGAAGGCCCGGGCCGTCCCGGTCTTGCCCCTGTCGTCGCCGGGTCGTCCCGGTCGGGGCGGGTGAAGTGCGAGCCGCCGGCGACGCGCGGCGGCCAGATCGCGATGTCCTTGGTGATGGAGGCGCCGTAGCGCTGCTTCTCCTCCGGCCGGTCGCGCCGGCGCTCGAAGGCGAGGATGCGGGTGCCGAGCTTGAAGGCCTCCGACATGTCGTGCGTCACCATCACCACGGTGAGGTCGGTGTCGTTCCAGATCGTCCGCATCAAGCCCTGGATTTCAGCCCGAATACCGGGGTCGAGCGCGCCGAACGGCTCGTCGAGCAGCAGGATCTTCGGCCGCCGCAACAGCGCCTGGGCGAGCGCCAGCCGCTGCTGCATGCCGCCGGAAAGCGCCGCGGGATACTTGTCCTCGGCGCCGGCGAGGCCGACCCGGGCGAGGAGATCGCGCGCCTCTTCTTCCGCCGCCCGCCGTTTGGCGCCGAAGAGACGGCCGAGGACCGGCGCGCCGGCGAATTCGGCGCCGAGCATGACGTTGTGGAGCGCGGTCAGGTGCGGAAACACCGAATAGCTCTGGAACACCACGCCGCGATCGCTGTCCGGCTCGGCGACGAGGGGGCGCCCGTCGACCAGGATGCGACCGCGCGTCGGCGAGGTCTCGCCGAGCAGCATGCGCAGGAAGGTGGTCTTGCCGCAGCCCGACGGGCCGACCAGCATGACGAAGGCGCGGTTCTCGATCGTGAAGGAGAGATCCTCCAGCACGATCTGGTCGCCGTATTCCTTCCAGACGTCTTCGACGGTGATCACGCTCATGACGCCCTCGCCGCCGCGAACCACGGGAAGGCGCGGGTCTGCAATCGCCGGAGCGCCGCGTCGGAGAGGAAGGCGAGGAAGGTGATCCAGGCGACGTAAGGCAGGATCACGTCCATCGCCAGATAACGCCGCATCAGGAAGATGCGGTAGCCGAGGCCGCTGTCGGAGGCGATCGCCTCCGCCGCGATCAGGAACAACCACGCCGGCCCGAGCGATAGGCGCACCGCGTCGATCAGGCGCGGCAGCATCTGCGGCAGCACCACCCGGATGGCGATCTGCCAGGACGAGGCGCCGAGCGTCTGCGCCTTGAGGAGCTGTTCCTTCGGCAACTCGCCGACCCTGAGCGCAAGATCGCGGATCAGGAAGGGCAGCGAGCCGACCACGATCAGGGTGATCTTCGAGGCCTCGCCGAGCCCCATCACGATGAACAGGATCGGCAGCAGCGCCAACGGCGGCGCCATCGACACCACCGCGACGAAAGGCCCGAGCAGGGCGCCGGCGAGCGGCAGCAGCCCCATGATCAGGCCGATCACCAGCGCCGCGGTGGTGGCGACGGCGAGCGCGATCAGCAGGCGTTCGAGGCTCGCCCCGGTGTCCGCCCAGAAGACGAACACCCCGGTGCGGCTGTCTGCGTGGAAGGCGAGGCCGCGCACGGCCTCGACCATGGTGGAGAGCGCCGGGAGCAGTTTGTCGTTGGGGTTCTCGGCGAGGCGGATCGCCGAGAACACGCCGTAGGCGAGGGCCACCGCCGCGAACGGCAGGGCGGCGAGGGCGACGGCGGTCCCTCGGCGCGGCACGACGTTGATGAGACGCATGGGTCCGGCTCCCGGCTCGGTCGGGTGGATCAGAGCTTGCCGTCGGCGGCCATCGTCATGAAGGTCGCGTCGAAGCGGAGCTTGACGTTGCCCTTGTCCCCGAGCACCGACTTGTCGGCGAGCTCGATGCCGATCGCGTCGGCGCTCTTGGCGCCCTTGCCGAGCAGATCCTTGGCGAACAGGAAGCGGCGGACGCGGTCCATGGTGACGCCGACGTCCTTGCTCTGGGTGAACGCCGCCGCCTCCTTCGGAGTGACGAACAGGCGGGTGGCGGCGAGCTGCTTCTCGAAGCCGGCGAGATCGGTTCCGGAGGCCTTGGCCATCGCCTCCTTGGCGGCGGTGCCCTCGGCGCCGGCGGCCTGCATCTTGGCGAGCGTCTCGTACCAGATCCCGACCAGCGCCTTGCCGAAGGCCGGGTTGTCCTTGACCACGCCGGTGTTGGCGACCATCAAGTCCATGATCTCGCCGGGGATCTTCGAGCTGTCGAAGACTTCGTGGGCGTCCGGCGAGGCGAGGATCTCGCCGACGATCGGGTTCCAGGTGGCGACCGCCGTCACGTCGGCGGTCTTGTAGGCCGAGGCCATGTCGGCATCGGAGGTGTTGACCACCTTGACGTCCTGCTCGGTCATGTTCGCGCTCTCGAGCGCGCGGGCGAGCAGGTAATGGGAGACCGAGAACTCGACCAGATTGACGTTCTGGCCCTTGATGTCGGCGAGCTTGGTCTTGTTCTTCAGGATGACGGCGTCGTTGCCGTTGGAGAAGTCGCCGACGATCACCGCGGTGGTGTCGACGCCGCCGGCGGCGGGGATCGACAGGGCGTCCATGTTGGCGACGGTGACGGCGTCGAAGGCGCCGGCGGTGTACTGGTTGATCGACTCGACGTAGTCGTTGAACTGCTTCACCTCGATGGTGATGCCGTATTTGTCGGCCCATTTCTTGACGATGCCGGTATCGGCGGCATAGCCCCAGGGCATCCAGCCGACGTAGATCGACCAGGCGACCTTGAAGTCCTTCTTCACTTCGGCGGACGCGCTCGAAACGCCGAAGGCCACCATCGAGGCGGCCAGGATCACGGAACGGAGGAGGGAGAGTTTGGTCATGCGGACGATCCCTTGTGCATACGGATGCGCATAAGGGATCGGTGAAGACCGTCGCTACCAATCCCTTGGCCCACGAGGTC